>JAZOBW010000129.1:0-2321 GCA_045596185.1 Acutalibacteraceae bacterium
GTGTAGTCAAGAGTTGTATACTTAAAGGCATACTGATCAGGAAATTCCTCTACCATACGGTCAAGCACATCTGAAAAGGTTGCATCGATAAGCAAATCCTTCTCCCAGACATACTTACCCGTATGCGCACGGTTAAAATACAGTGTTTTTTCATTCTTTGAGGTATCGCCAAACTGCTTCATATAGTTTACGAACTGGGAGAAGATTATCTCTATATCATCAAGTTCTTCACACCATTTGGGATCCCACTCAAGCGATACAAAACCGTCATAGTTAACAGAGCGGAGCGCCAACATCATTTCCTCTACCGGCATCTCGCCCTCGCCCATAAGGCAGAAACTAACATTATCGCCATTTATTTCGGCATCCTTTATATGCACATGGCGTACATAAGCACCAAGGTTTTTAATGGTGGTTTCGGCATCTTCCTTGCCAATAAAGCAGGTAGAGTACATATCCCACAGAGCGGCAACATTGTCACTTGCAAATGTGTTAAGCAGTTCACGCAGTTTTGCAGTATCGCAGAACACACCCGAAGTTTCAACCAAAAATGTTATATTTGCCGCCTCGGCATCAGGAAGGGTTGTGCGCAGAATATCCTCTGCACACTCTACCGCATTTGCGTTTGCCGTGCCTATGGCACGAACACGAACGCAGGGAATTTTAAGGCTCTTTGCAATATTTATGCAGTCACGTATTTCCTGTATAGCCGAATCCCTCTCATCAGGGTTGCCGCAATCGCAGATAGAATCGATGCAGGGAATATTAAGTTTCAGTTCATAAAGTTTTCTAACCGTTGCAGCGGCCGCCCAATCGTGGAACGCACCGTTTTTATCGGTAAAAAGACGGTTATGGATATTGTGAAGTTCTATACCCTGAAATTTGAGGTCACGGGCAAGTTCACAAAACTCTTCAAAGGTGCTGTTATGCCAACCTTTGGTTGAAAATGAAAGTTTCAATTTAATTTGCCTCCTCGTAAACTATCTTATTTAGGGCGCCGAGATATGCACGAATACTTGCACCGATAATATCGGTGGAAATACCGGTACCCGAATAGAGACTTCCGCCCTCGCGAAGGCGTACCACGGCGGAGCCCATAGAATCTCTGCCCTCGGTAACGGTCTGTATCTGGAAATCATCAAGTTCATAATGACGACCAATTATCTGCTCTATAGCACGGAAAGCGGCATCTACGGGGCCATCGCCTATACAAATGCCCTCAAGTTCGCTTTCGCCCTTTGCAAGGCGTATCTGAGCAGAGGAAGAAATAATATTTCCGTTATTGATAACATAACTGACAAGTTTATATGTTGGCGGAACCTGAAGTGCGGTACTTGCAACGATGGCTTCAAGTTCCTTTGCACCTACACGCTTCTTGGCGGCGATACGGCAAAATTCCTCATATACCTTTGTCATATCCTCCTCCGAAAGATCATAACCGAGGCTTTCAACAGCGGCTGCTACTGCATCACGGTCATCGGAAGAATCAAGTTGAACCGCATTTTCACTATCGCTTGATGCTATAGGCGCGGTAACCGACATATGCTCGGTTATACGGGCGATTTGTTTTACTATTCTACCCGTTTCGGTATGCTTTACGGAACATTCAAAGCCGCAGGTATTGCCGCAATTTTTAATCAGACCTGCAAATACTTCAAGATCGGTTATACCGCCGGTAACGGCGGTTTTTACCGTATCGGCACCTGCCTTAACAGCAAGAATTGATGCGGCGGTTGCCATTCCGTTCTTTTCTTCGCACATAACACCGAACTGAATATTTTCAAGTGCAGGAATACCTGATTTTTGTTTTGCAACAAAATCTGCAAAACTGTCAGGCAACATTTCACCCGAAGTATCACAAACAGTAACAGCGTTTGCACCGGCATTGATTGCTGTATTGATAGCATCTGCAAGGAAACCTTCCTCTGCACGGGTTGCATCAACAGCACTGAACTGAACATTTTCACATTTTGCTTTTGCGGCTGTTACCAGTGTCTCAATAAGCGTAAGCATTGCCGGAGCCTTTTTATGACAGGTATATTCCATTCCGACTGGGCTTACAGGAAGTTCTATCCTGATTTCGGGATTTTTGCAGGAGGCCAATGCCGCCGCAGCGTATTCCACACCCTGAACGGTAGATCCTGCGCAAACCGAAAGTCTGCTTCCCTTTACAAAGGAAGAAATTGTACGGATCAAAAGTGTATCCGATTTTACATTATCGATTGCAGGAAGTTCAATAGAATCTACATTAAGTCGCTCTAAAAGTCGTGCGGTTTCAAGGCGCTCCTTAAAACTGAGCGCAGTATTGCGGCAGAGTGTCA
>JAZOBW010000130.1:0-8237 GCA_045596185.1 Acutalibacteraceae bacterium
TCGGTCTTATCGAGGTTATGGGTCTTGCTGTTCTTCCTGCCCGTCTTAAAGCCGAACTGGCAGACCTTGGCAGAGCAATAGTTGAAGGCAGCGACATTCGTGCAGACGAGCAACTCTCCAAACACGCCGACTGGGTAGATGAACTGAAGAAGAAGTACAGCGACATAAACGCCGAAAATGTTGACGCCATTATTCAGGCAGAGGTCGGTATAGTATTCTCCAAGGTTCTCGAACACGCAGGTGTATTCAAGAGAAACGCCGAAGGTCTTGAGGCTTTCCGTCGTTTCGTCGGGAGCGTTAAATAATGTTTATTAGTGTTTTTACACAGGTTGTAATTCTGCTGATACTTATACTTGTGGGCGTTATTCTTGCCAAAGCGGGTGTAATCACCGAACACGGTTCGGCTGTTATGACCGATGTGGTGTTGCTTATCGTAACGCCATGTGTGATAATTAAATCTTTTATCCGTGACCTTAACCCCGAAACTCTTCGGGGTTTGGTTATAAGTATCGTTATTTCGCTGCTTGTTCATATCGGCTTTATCCTTATGTCACTTATTTTGAGGGATAAAACCCCTTCCCGACAAAGGGTACTGCAGTTCGCAACGATTTTTTCAAACTGCGGCTTTATGGCAATACCTTTGCAGCAGGCGCTTCTCGGTGATGAGGGCGTTTTCTATGGCTCGTCCTTTGTTGCCGTTTTCAACCTTTTTATCTGGAGTTACGGTATAACCCTTATGAGCGGCGACCGAAAGAACCTTTCGTGCAAAAAACTGATACTCAACCCCGGACTTATCGGTATCACGGTGGGACTTCTGATATTTTTATTGCAGATTCCGATACCCGAAGTTGTTGAGCAACCCATTTCCCATATTGCGGCACTGAACACACCGGTTCCGATGCTGATAATCGGATACCACCTTTACAACAGCAACCTGCTTAAATGTTTCAGGGATATAAAGGCTATACTTTGTATTTTGTTACGGCTGGTGGTATTTCCCGTTGTTGCGATATCGGTTATGTATCTTTGCGGTGTAAGGGGAACAATGCTGGTATCAAACGCTATTTGTTGCAGTGCGCCCATCGCCGCAATAACAACTATGTTTTCGGCAAAGTTCGATTTAGATACCGAACTTTCGGTGTCTACGGTATCGTTAAGTACGGTGCTGTCTCTTATAACAATGCCGATAATCATATCCGTAACACAACTTATTGCATAAAAAACCGCAGTGGTCAGCCACTGCGGTTTTGGTTTTACTCGTTCTTCATTTTCACTTCGGGAAGGCCTTTTACCGACATAAGGAGCGACAAAATACCTGAAACGAGTGACGCCGATATCACCAGACGCCAGTCTATCTGTGAAATAACTGCCGATGTTCCGATAGTTGCTATCATAGTTTCGGCAATGGTTTTTATTGCTCTAACACTGGCAGCCTTTATCCACAGTTTTGTCTTTTGGCTCATTTGTACACCCCCTATTTCAGCCGTTCGTTGACTGCGCGCTGTATGGCGGAATAGTTGTATCCTGCTGCGGTAAGTCGGTTTTTTCGTTCGGTGCCGTTGCCCCACTTTCCGGCGATAACCTCTTCGATTATCTCGGCGTTGGATTTCTTTTCGGGTTCACCGCCCGAAAGCAGTTGATTTACCCTGTTCTGCACTGAGGCATAGTCGTATCCTGCGGCAGAAAGTCTTGCCTTGCGCTCGTCACCGTTGCCCCACCCGCCCGAAACGACTTCACGGGCAAGTTGGTCAATCGATTTTTTTGCCGCTTTCGGCGTAAGACCGCCCTTTTGTACAATCACTTTGCACAGCGCATCGGCGCAGGAGTCGGCAAACTGTTCGCTCAGTATTATCGGCACATCGGTCGCCGAATCCATATATCCGCACTCTAACAGCACCGCCGGCATCTTGGTTTGCCTTACCTCTCCCAGATCGGCTTTTCGCAGCGGCTGTGCACGGTTGCCCGCAAGACCGGTAGTCTCTATAAGGGCGTTATACAACCTCGACTGCCAGTCGAGAGTTTCTTGGTCTACCTGAAGGTAGACATAGGCTTCAATCCCTCCGCCATCGGCACCGTTTATACCTGCATTGTGGTGGACGGCAAGGTAAAAATCAGCGTCGAAGGCATTTGCTCTGTCGGTCCGCTGTGTTATGCTAAGTTCGGTACCGTCGTCTATACGAAGTATCGAAATGCCCTCCATTTCGGAAAGCAGGGATTGCAGTTTATCACAAATTCTTTTGTTCAGCACATATTCCCGTGTCTCGTTGGGGTCAAGTGCTTTAAGACACCGCTTTCCGGCGGTGTTATAGCCGTGACCGGCATTGATTGCTAATTTGAACATTTTTATTCCCCCTATACATTATATTATTTGTGTGCCTGTTGGTTTAGATATTTGTCCAGCCGATTTTTCGCATCGTTTACGGTGTGGTTTGCGCCCAGTTGATGCAGTCCGTCAAGACAGGCGGAAAGCGAAAAGCATATCAGTGTGTTTTCCTTTTTTAGGGCCTCTATCTGCTCCTGCTGTTCCTCCTGCTTGAGATACCATTTATGTACCTTAAGCACAAGCCCTGTTAAACCTCCCAGCGATGCTATTACCGACCCCGCCATAATAACGGTATGCCAGGTTATATACATCGCACTGTTCCTCCGTGCATCAGGATATTTCCTGATTTACCGTAATGGTAGCATCATCGTTTATGCCGTCGCCCACGATACGTACATAGGCAATACCGTTAAAAGTAGACTGCTGTGCCAGATCATATATATAACCGCCGTCGGAAGTTTTTGTAAATCCAACACCTCCATTTGAGTAGGCAACACCGATATATGTGAAGTCTGCAGTGTATCCTGCAACACAGTTATAGGTAGATGCGCCGTCTTCGTGATTCCATATTCCCGAACCGATATAAAGTTTATCGGCATTATTTACAGGTATGTAACCGGTCATATTATATGCCGAGGCGTCCTTTACCTCGCCCGAACTGCTTATTCGCTTACCTTCTATCCAGCCCTTGCTGTTAAATATACTGCCGTCGGTATCGATGGATATAGGTATTTGGTTAACAATTTCCGTTGTCACATCGTCCTGAGTTATATCGGTGGGCATAAGCGATTTGAAAAGTTCGATAAGTTCGGGAACGTAATAGCGCCGGTATCCTGCCTCGTTCGGGTGTATGCCGTCACCTATGCCATCGGTATTTGCGGTGAGATACAGATTTGACTGTATACTGTTCCAACCGTTAAGACCGCTGGTTGCAAATGCATCATAATAGGGTATCGAATACTTTTCGCAAACGGTTATCATCGCCTTGCGGTAATCATCAAATGTATATCCCAGCACATTTGCCGTGTGGCCGGTGGTACCGCATTTGTGGGTAATAACAAAGCATATTGGTCTGCCGACAAAATTATCAAGCGCATATCTGAACACCGTTTCAAGCGCGCCGCATATTGTGGCTGTGTCAAGTTCGCCCGTATAGTCCGTCGGGTCACATTCACCTATTTCAGCAGGTGTCCAGTAGTCGTTGTAACCGCCTTCGAAGCAATAAAGGTCGGCGTCGTCGGGCAGTGTGGACAAATCTTCCACAACAGATTTCTTGTCCTGCACAAAGGCAAGTTTTTTTCCGCTTACGGCATTATTAAAATATGTGCCACCTACCTTGTCGGCAATTATCTTGGCGTAACCGCCGCCGTTATTGCCGCGGCTTTCGCAGATGCTGTCGCCGTCGTAGACTATTTTTTTGCCAAACAGAACATTCGAAGCCTGTACCGTTTGTTCTACCATCTCCTGCTTTTCTTCGGCGGTGAAATAGTCAACTCCTTTAATGGGGGAATAACCGTCAGCACCGTTTTCGCCCTTAGGGCCGATATCTCCCTTATCGCCTTTTTCACCCTTTTTGCCGTTGAAAATGCCGTTGTCGGCATCGGTACGCACCGATTGTGCAAGGTCCCTTGTAGCCGATATTATCTCTACTATCTGCTGGTATTCACTCATCGTGGGCGCCGACAGAGCTTCATTTTCGACACCGCTTTCTACGACCTCTACCTGCGCAGGCTCGGTGGTAACGGTGCTGTCTGAAAAAACGCCGATTACCGCCACCGTAAAAAAGGGGGCAGTAATAACTTCATAGGGTACAAAGCAGGTGTTATCGCCTATGTACAACGGATTTCCATCGCACAAAAGCACCGTTTTTGTGTTGCCGTTTTGGTCGGCAAAGACCGCCTTTTTGGTGTAGCCGTCCCAGTTGGCGTCAAACTCGAAACGAACAGTAAGATATTTGGCACTGTCTGAAACGACCTCGTCATATTGCAGATGGACACTCTGGCCCGTGATTTTTGCAATAATCATAAAATTTTCTCCATTCTGCCGCTTGTAATATTGATGGAGCCCACCGCCCTTGCGGCACGGGTCGGTTTCCGGTTAAGCCCCACCGTTTTCTGCAACCATATGCATTATATCCCTTTTTTGTGCGACATTCACCGACATAAGAAAGAACACTGTCTGAACAAACGAGAAATGCAGAAAAAGGCCATTCTTCCAAACGGAAGAATGGCCTTTCAAGTAAATAAATATTGACTGTGTAATATGAAATATTTCGCCTTCTTTGTAAATCAATCAAGGCGAAACCTTGTGTATCGTCAATCCGTAAGAAATACAGCCTGCGGCTTGGATAAAAAAAGAAGTCACCTTTGTCGGTAGACAAAAGTGACTTTTTTCGTGGTGACCCGGACGGGATTCGAACCCGTGTTACCGCCGTGAAAGGGCGGTGTCTTAGGCCTCTTGACCACCGGGCCGGATGGTGGCTGCAGTCGGATTTGAACCAACGACACCGCGGGTATGAACCGCGTGCTCTAGCCAACTGAGCTATGCAGCCGTGTATCGCTTTCGAGCGACTAATATATTATATAGTTTGTCCTGCCGTTTGTCAAGTATAAAATTTCAAATTTTCCAAAAAATAAAAAACAGACGGATGTGCAATCATCCGTCTTGTGTTTATGCTTCGTTTACATCGACCAGCAGGTTGCTGTAGATGATATTGTATCCGAAATCGGAGTTTTGGTTTTCTACAAACAGCGATACCGCTTTGCACTCTGCCGGTTCGGCATCGTGGTCGTTTATCTGAACTGTGGTTTCAACCAGCCAACTGCCGTCTTCGTTACGGGATGTTTTAATATCAGAATGTTTGTAGGTGGAATATCCGCGGGGAATGATGTAAAGGTAGCCGTGTTTTTGCGGCCAATCGGCATTGAGCGCCGACATATCATCTATTTCGATACCGTACATGTTTTCGAAATAGTCAAAAACATACTGTTCGGCTATAAAATCGTCCTCCCTGCAGGAGAGTAGTGCAGGAACGCTGGTGTTTATCATATCGTCGAGATTGTCAAAGGTTTCGTTATACACAAAATTGTGGTTGAGCATATTGAGGAAACGGGCATTTCGCACACCGTTTTGAACCGAAGCAGGCGTTTCGGAGGGACTTTTGGTTATTGCGATGGCGTTTGATGCGGTGAAAATGGCAAGACAAACGGCAATTATCAAAACGAAAAATCTTTTTTTCATACCTCTCAACTCCCTGTATCAGTGTATTAATATTATATATGTAATAATGCAAAAATGGCAGAAACAATTTAGTTACAAAAAATTTCAAAAATGTTACCTTTAGCGTAATACTCTTTATAAATTGTGAAAATTGAATTATTGCAGACGACAAATATCGGTAATTTGTGACAAATGTATAAATATTTTTATAATTGTTGAAAAAATTAGTTGTAATTGCTCAAAAAGTATGATATACTCAAACTGTAATTTAATATTCACTAAGGAGTGGATTGTCTTGAAATCTTATACAGGAAATCTGATTAAAAACATTGCCATTCTCGGCCACGGCGGTTCGGGTAAAACCACCCTTGCCGATGCAATACTCTGCTATGGCGGTGCGGTGGAAAGAATAGGCAGGGCTACAGACGGCAGTATGACGCTGGACTTTGACCCCGAAGAGAAAAAACGCGGAAATTCGGTATCTACCGCCGTGTATGCTCTTGAAATACAGAACAAGAAACTGAACATAATCGATGCTCCCGGACTTTTTGATTTTGCCGGTGGGGTTTGCGAAGCACTTGCTGCGGCAGACAGTGCGGTAATTGCACTGTCGGGTAAATCAGGTCTTACCGTGGGTGCAAAACAGGCTTATGAAAAGGCCCGCGCACTTTCAAAGGGCGTTGCATTCTTTGTAGGAAAACTCGATTCTACACACGCTCATTTCTATCGTGTTATTTCGGCACTGGTTGCAAACTACGGTGCTGTTATCTGCCCGATAGTTGTTCCTTATATAGAGGACGAGGTTGTAAAATGCTATGTTGACCTTATTGAAAACAAGGCATACGCTTTTGACGGACTGGATAAAAAAGAATTCAGAATGCCGGTAAGCACCGAAATAGACCAGATGCGTGATATGTTGCTTGAAGCGGTTGCTTCTGCCGACGAGCAACTGATGGATAAATATTTCGGCGGCGAAGAATTTACCCGTGAAGAGATAATCGGCGGTCTTCGTGCCGGAGTTGCAAACGGCGATATTTGTCCTGTATACTGCGGTATTCAGCAGACGGGCGCCGCAGTTTCCATGTTGGTGGACGGACTTCTTGAAATTATGCCCAGCGCCGCAGACGCCAGGTTAACCCTTGCCGACGGCAGTGTGGTGAAACCCGTTGACAGCGGCGAGGTTGCTGTTAATGTATTCAAAACTATTGCCGACCCGTTTGTCGGAAAACTTTCCTATTTCAAGGTTATTTCGGGTGTTGCAAAGAACGATGCCCGTCTTAAAAACAACCGCACAGGTGATGAGGAACGCCTTAATAAACTTATGTGGCTCAAAGGAGCCAAACAGGAGGATGCTGTCGAAGTATATGCAGGAGATATTGCCTGCGTTGCAAAACTGGGCGGTGTTCTTACGGGCGATACCCTTTCGGAGAGCGGAAAGATTGCCGCCGCCGAGATAGAGTTCCCGGCACCTAACCTGAAAACCGCCGTTTACCCGATAAAGAAGGGCGATGAGGAAAAGATAGCATCGGGCCTTAACCGTCTTGCAGAGGAAGATCCCACCATATCGGTTGCAACCGATAACGAAACCCACGAACTTATCCTTTCAACGCTTGGTGAACAGCATACCGACATCGTTGTGTCCCGCCTTAAATCCAAGTTCGGTGCAGATGTTGAACTTAAAAAACCGAAGATTGCCTACCGCGAGACTATTCGTAAGGCGGTAAAGGCTCAGGGCAGACACAAAAAACAGTCGGGCGGCCACGGTCAGTTCGGTGATGTATGGATAGAGTTCGAGCCTTGCGACAGCGATGAACTTGTATTTGAGGAGAAGATATTCGGCGGCGCTGTTCCCAAGAATTTCTTCCCTGCCGTTGAAAAGGGCCTTCGTGACAGCACCGCAAAGGGTGTTCTTGCAGGTTTCCCGATGGTCGGCATCAAGGCAACACTTGTGGATGGTTCCTATCACCCTGTAGATTCTTCTGAAATGGCGTTCAAGACCGCCGCATCCCTCGCTTTCAAGGAGGGTGTTGCAAATGCATCACCCGTTATACTTGAGCCTATCGGCACACTTAAGGTGCTGGTCGGAGATGAGATGCTGGGCGATGTTATCGGCGATATCAATAAGCGCCGCGGCAGAATAATCGGTATGAATCCGGCCCCCAACAAGATGCAGGAGGTTATCGGTGAGGTTCCGATTGCCGAAATGAGCGATTTCTCTACCGCGATGCGTTCGATAACACAAGGCACCGCAAGTTATACGTTAGAGTTTGCCCGTTACGAAGATGTACCTGCAAATCTGGCACAAAAGATAATAGACGAGGCAAAGAACGGTTAAATAATGCGAACATAAACCCCCTCCGCCGTGCTTTTGGCACGGCGGAGGGGGTTGTTTATGACGCTTTATCGGTTCAGTCTTCGGTGATCTTGAAAAGATCGTTTGGTGTGCAGTTAAATAACAGACACATAGTTTCTATATTTTCGTAGCGAATGGATTTTGTTTGATTGTTAATCATTTTATTGAAGTTTTGATAACTCATACCAAGTTGTTTGTATAACCAATATTTTGTTTTACCGTTCTTTTCCAATAAATTTATAACATCTAATTTTATCATAAGATATCTCTCCGTAAGTTATATTTCAATTAGATGATATCTTAATATTGTTCTTTACATATAGACTAATACATTATATAATG
>JAZOBW010000131.1:0-23690 GCA_045596185.1 Acutalibacteraceae bacterium
ATGCAGTGGCGGTTGTGATTTTATATAAGATTATTTTGTAAAATCGGGGTTGCTGGCTATACCAATATTAATTATTATTTATAAATCTAATCTCACCCAATCGTTGCGTTCAAGTCCGAATTACTATGATAATTTTTCATATGAAAGCCCTCCTTGCCTAAAGGAGGGGGGACCGCTTGCGGTGGGAGGATTTTATATGGTATCCTCCATCTGATATATGAAATATGAAATAAAAAAAGCACTCATTTCTGAGTGCTTTGAGTTGGCATCTACTTATTTTTCCAGGCAGCTGCCCGCCAAGTATCTTCAGCGCAAGTGAGCTTAACTTCCGTGTTCGGAATGGGAACGGGTGGACCCTCACCGCAATCAACACCAACTATTCTCTTTCGAGCAAAATAGATTATAGCACAGCGAATATTGTTTGTCAACACTTTTTTCAAAAAATTTTTAATTATTTTGCATAGGCTGAATAAAGGTCAATCTGGTCGTAGTAAGAAGGCCATCTTCCGTGACCGCGAAGGGTTATGCAGATGTATTCCTTTCCGTCTGCCTCGGTTTTGCCGAAGGAGGCGATGCAGTTTCCGGATTCATCAACATAGCCCGTTTTGCCGCCCAGTATATCTGCGCCATCGGGTTCGGTGCCGTACATATGCTCGAACAGTGTACTGGAAAGAAGGAGTCCTTCGGGGTGCTGTTCGGTGGAGGCAGTTGTGTACTGATAGGTAGAAAGTATTTCGTAACAAAGTTCGTTTTCCATCGCCGCACGAAGAATAACGGCAAGGTCCTCTGCGGTGGTATAGTGGTCGGGGTCAAAAAGACCTGTGCAGTTGGTGAAATGTGTATCTTTAAGTCCCAGTTCATCGGCCTTTTTGTTCATCAGTTTAACAAATTCTTTTTCGCTGCCCGAAATGTGCGTGGCAAGACCCACCGATGCATCGCCGCCCGACGGCAGTATCACGCCGTAGAGGAGGTCGGTCATAGATATCTTTTCACCTGCACTGAAACCTGCAACGGTTGCGCCCTCTTCCCAAAGGGGGTCGGTTATCTGATATGTCATCTCGAAGGTATCGTTCATATCTCTTATATTTTCCACTGCCACAAGCAGGGTCATAATTTTCGTGGTAGAAGCAGGATACGCCCGTTCGGTAGAACGGCGCTCTGCAACTACGGTGTTGCTGTCCAGATTGACGATATATATGTGGTCGCTTTCAAAGTCCGAAGGGATAGACGCAGTAGCATCGGTACGCTCAGCAAAAAGGTTTATCTTTGGTTCCTTTTCTTTCTTTGCTCCGGCACTTTCGGAGGATGTTATGCTATCACTTTCGGGGGCAGAGGGTTGTGCTTTTTTGGCAATTACCGATATAACAGTTATGATAACGGCGGCCGCAACAAACAAAGCAAGACCCCGTTTGATACAGGGTCTTAATCTTCTGCCGCCGCTGCTGGTTTTTACGGCATTTTGTCTTGCGACACCGCCCTTTTCGGGTTTTGGGGCGGCATCGTTCATTTGTTTTTCAAGATGCGAAAAATAATCGCCGTAGTCTTTATTGTCAAAAAATTCTGCCATATCTGCTCCGAAAAATAAAGATTAAAATTTGCGTCCTGCACCGCCGCCTCCAAAGGAGCCGCCGCCACCGCAAAAACCGCCGAAACCGCCCGAGGAACCGCCCGAAAATCCGCCGCCACCGAATCCGCCGAATCCGCCGCCGAACGGGCCGAAGAAAACAACGCCCCGACGGGAAGCAATGAAGATTATTACGGCAACGATTATCAGCATAGCCAACCACGACATACCGATTTCAAACGCACCTGCAGAGTCGCTTTCGGGAATCTGCGAAATGGGGGTGTAGCCCTCTTCAGGGGTTATATTATATTCGATATAAACCTCGTTTACAAGGGCGCGGTATACTTCAAGAATACCTCTTGAAAAATCATCGGAAGAAAAATATTCCATACCGTATACATCGAGTATTCGCCCCGTCTTGCTGTCGGGCAGGGCGCCCTCAAGACCGTAGCCCACCGCGATGTATACCTCGCGGTCTTGTGCCGCAAAGAGAAGAAGAACACCGTTGTTTTTATCCTTGTCGCCGATGCCCCATTCTCTGCCGAGTTCCAGCGCATAGTCGCTGATTTCCTCGTCGCCGATGGTGTCCACCGTCACGGCAACGACCTGTGCGGTGGTCTGTTCGTTCAGTGCCACCCCACGGGAGAGTATTTCGCCTTCGTCGGCGCTATCGATAACATCGGCGAAATCATTGACATAAAATTCTGTTGAAGGTGAAAGCGTTTGCTGTGCCTCTTTGCCGCACGAACAGAGCAAAAGTGCAATCATAAGGCATAGGAAAAATGCCGCAATTCTTTTAATTTTCATATCAGTCGAAAGAAACCTGCGGAACTTCAGATGCCGATGCATCTGCCTCGAAATACTCTACTGCATCAAAACCGAAGAGCGCTGCAGCGATATTTGAGGGGAAACGGCGAATGGAAACATTGTATTCCTTTGCGGCATCGTTGTAGTCTTTGCGGGCTACTGCGATGCGGTTTTCGGTTCCTGCGAGTTCGTCTGTCAGTGCCTGATACTGTTCGTTTGCTTTAAGGTCGGGGTAAGCCTCGGTAACGGCGTTTACCCAGATGGAAATGGCGCGGTCAAGTTGTTCGGAAGCCTGTTGCTGGTCCTGAACATTGTCTGCTGCATTTATTGCATTTCTCGCTTCGGTAACGGCGGTGTAGGTCTCCTGCTCGTAATCGGAATAACCCTGAACCGTTGCAACAAAGTTGGGTATGAGGTCGGCACGGCGTTGCAACTGTGTAGAAATGCTTGAACGCGCGGTCTGCACTGCCTCATTTTTTTCAACAAATCCGTTGTAACTCAAGCCAAAGAATGCAATTATTGCAATAACAACTGCGGCAATAACGGCGATGGTAATAACAGTATTCTTTTTCATAACAGATCTCCTTATTTTACGGTTTTCTTAACTGGTCGAGTGTGAGCGAGAAACTGCCCATAAACTCCTCCATAAACACCTGTGCTTCGGGCAGGTCGAGTTGATTTATGGCGGCCTCGGTAGATTCTTTTGCCGAGGAAAATTCCCGATTGCCCATATTCAGTTCTTCAATACACTTTATCAGTGCCGAAAGTTTATCCGCTGCCTTTATTATCTTTGCGGTTTCGGTGTCAGGGGAAAACAGCGGCATAAAATCATCGCGAAGGTCTTCGGGAAGCAGAGACATCAGTTGCTCGTCTGCAGTGGCCTCTATCTGCTTGTAAACATCACGGATATCGCTGTTGTAATACTTTATCGGGGTGGGCAGATCGCCGGTTATAATTTCAGAGGTATCGTGAAACATCGCCGCCGATGCGACAGCATTCGCATCGATATTTCCGCCGAAACGGCGGTTGCGGATAATGGCAAGGGCGTGTGCGATATACGCCACTTCCAGAGAGTGTTCACTTAAATTTTCGTTTCTTGTGTTGCGCATAAGCCCCCAACGGTATATATTTTTCATTCGCGAGAGCATAGCATAAAAATGACTTGACATAAATAATCACCCTATTGAATATTATAACATTTTTTGATATAATATCAATATCTTTATTTGAATAAACGAAAGGAAACAAACCGAATGGGCTTTTCTTATAATAAAATGATGACGCTTCGTCCGCAGAAAGAAAAGAAACTTTTCACATTTCTTATTGCCTGCGCTGTGGCGGCGTCCTTCTTTGTCCCGTATATGATAATGGGCGAGGGTTACTTCACCTTTTACGGCGATTTTAATGTTCAGCAGATAAATTTTTATAAGATGTGCCATCAGGCTGTGCGGGACGGCAACCTCGGCTGGAACTGGACTACCGATCTAGGTGCAAACTTTATCGGTTCCTATGCATTTTATCTGCTTGGCAGTCCGTTTTTCTGGTTAACCATTCCGTTCCCGAATAATTTTGTTCCCTATCTTATGGGACCGTTGTTTATACTGAAGTTCGGCTGCGCCGCCTTCACGGCATATCTTTATATACGCCGCTTTACAAAAACCGCCTATGCGGCAAGTTTGGGCGGATTGCTCTATGCCTTTTCGGGATTTTCTGTTTACAATATTTTCTTTAACCATTTTCACGAGGCGATAATAGTATTCCCGCTTTTGTTGCTCAGTATCGAGGCGCTTCTTGTCGATAACCGTCGAGGTGTCTTCGCGCTGATGGTTGCACTGTGTGCCGTTACCAATTATTTCTTCTTTTTCGGTATGGTTGTGTTTGCCGTCATCTATTTTGCCGTTCGGCTTTTTAGCGGCGCCATAAAAATAAAATTTTCAAGATTCCTCGTTTTCTTTTTCGAAGCCATACTCGGTCTGCTTTTATCGGCGTTTTTGTTGCTGCCTGCACTTGCTGCGATAATGGGTAACTCCCGTATAAGCGAGGTGACTCTCGGTTGGGGCGCCATAATGTACGGCAGGGAACAGATATACCTGAACATTCTTGAATGTTTCTTCTTCCCACCCGATATCCCTGCGCGTCCGGTATTCTTCCCCGGCGCCGATGTTAAATGGTCGTCGCTTGGTGGTTGGCTGCCGGTGTTCAGCACAACAGCCGTGTTTGTGTGCTTTATGCAAAAACACAAAAGTTGGCAAAAAAGGCTTATCGGAATATGCCTGTTTATGGCGCTGATTCCGATACTCAACAGTGCTTTTTATGCCTTTAACTATGCCTATTATGCCCGATGGTTCTATATGCCCATACTGATAATGTGTCTTATAACGGCAATGTACACCGAGGACGAGTCGGTCAATTGGTGGCCGTCTTTCAGGTGGAGTGCAGGTATTACTATTGCGGTAACGCTGGTAATAGGTCTGTTTCCGCAGGAGACTGAAGATGGCATCGTCTTCGGTCTGTATACGCTTGACAGTGAGGGTGATTATACCTATCTGTTCCGCTATTGGGCAACCTGTGCTATTGCGATAGCGGGTCTGGTGATACTTTTCTTCCTTATTCGCCAACTTAAAAAGGATAAAACGGCATTTTATAAATCGGCTATTGCCTGCGTGTGTATAATAACATCGCTTTATGCGAATTTCTTTGTTGCCTGTGGCAGAAGCCACTCAAATTCTGTAAAACGGATAGTTATAGACCAGCAGATAGAGGGTTCGGTAGACCTTGGCGAAGGCAACTTCCGTATAGATGTTTACGATTCTGTCGATAATACCGGAATGGCACTGGGATATCCCTGCATAAATGCCTTTCATTCGGTAGTGCCCTCCTCGATAACCGAATTTTATGAGTATATAAATATCGAGCGTGTTGTGGCAAGTCGTCCCGGTGTTGAAAACATAGCGCTTCGTCCGCTTTTGTCGGTCAAGTATGTACTTAACAGCGTTTACCGCGAAGGCTTCGTTGATGAAACTTCGGGCGAGATGCGTATGCCGGGATACGAGTATGTAAAGTTAGAGGACCAGTATAAGGTTTATGAGAATACCAACTATATCCCGTACGGCTTTTCGTATAACTACTATATAAGTTATGAAGATATGGATAACTACAGCCATTTCTCCAAAACAAGAATGATGCTTAAGGCGATACTGCTCACCGACGAGCAGATAGAAAAATACGGCCACCTTTACGAGAATATTGAGGATATCTCGGTAAGAGGAGAGGACGGAACAACCCTTCGCCTTGATGACGGCGAACTTGAAAAGGACTGCGAACGCAGAAGGCAGACCTCTGCCGATACCTTTACTATCGATAACGGCGGATTTACCGCAACGGTAACACGCGAAAAGGAAACGCTGGTGTTCTTTTCGGTTCCTTACGAGGAGGGTTGGACCGCTACGGTAAACGGCAAACCGGTTGATGTTGAAAAGGTGAATGTAGGTTTTATGGCGGTTGCCGTTGGCGAAGGGGATAGCGTTATACGCTTTAACTACCGCACCCCCGGTCTGCTTTACGGCGGTATCATTTCGGCGGCTGCCGCAGTGGTGCTGGGCGTTTATCTGCTGATATTCTTCTACTGGCATAAAAACCGTCCGGATAGCATAGTATATCCCGAAGGCGATACACTTATGGAGATGTGGAAACAGCAGGACGAGCAGGAGGCACAAACGAGAATTGTAGGCGAAGACCCATTCTGGGACGAGGACTTCAATCTTATCGACATCCCTGCCCGTGCCGACGGACTGGCAGGCGGATTTTTGGTGGATAACACCGTTTTTGATGACGAAGAAGACGCTTGACAAACCTGCCACCCTGTGCTATAATCATCTTGCAAATTAAAAAGTAGGGAGCTCGATTAAGTCGGGCTGAGAGGGAACTGCCGAAAGGCTATGTTCCGACCGATGACCTGATGCGGATAATGCCGCCGTAGGGAAATACCGTTTAATGTATTGCCGCAGGTTGTCGCCTGCGGCATTTTTTTGTCGGGGCGGCAGGTGCAGTTTAATGCAAAGCGGAGAAAGGTGCTCTCAGGCTTCGCTTTGCGTTCTCTGCGAAAGGAGAATTTTTATGAAAACAAAAGTAAACAAAAAGGATGAACTGCTTAAAATGGCGATTGCCGCAACGCTGGTATCACTTGCCGCGGTGCTCAGCAATATCAAGGTGTGGCAGATGCCGCTCGGCGGTTCGGTAACACTGTTCAGTATGCTTCCGGTAGTGCTTATATCGGTTATGTGCGGATTGAAATGGGGATTTATCGGTTCCTTTGTCTATTCGGTTACACAACTTCTGTTCGGTATTTTTATGAGCGGCCTTCTCGGCTGGGGTCTCACCCCTACCGCCCTTGTTGGTGCGATAGCCTTTGATTACATACTGCCGTTTACCTGCCTTGGTATAGCAGGAATATTCCGCAAAAAAGGACACATCGGCGTATGTCTGGGTGTAGGTATAGCCGTTGTGCTGCGCTTTATTTGCCACCTTATTTCGGGTGCCATAGTATTTGATATATGGTGCGAATGGGATAATGCATGGGTATATTCCTTCTGTTATAACGGCGCATATATGCTTCCCGAACTGGTTATCACCGTTCTGGGCGCCATTGGAGTATTCTCGATTATATTCTCTATTAGACCCATAAGGAGACTTATTGCAAACTGGTAAAATAAAAAAGGCGAAGACATTTTCGGTGTCTTCGCCTTTTGTTGTTATTACTGCTTTACCAGTGCATTAATAAGTTTTTTGTTTTTGGAAAATGCCGGAATGAAATTTTCCAACGATGTTTTGAAATGGGGGCTGCCTTCCAACATAGTAAGAGCAGCAACTTTAAGTGTGTCATCGTTGTATACTGCCGCCGCAAGACAGGCAATAACGATATTTACCGTTTCCTTGTCGCCGTGGAGATAACCGTCGTTCATAAGTTCGAAAAGTTTTTTAATCTGTTTTTTCTCGCCCGAAGAAAGAACGGTGCGAATCTGCGGAACAAGATTTTCTGCAAAGAACTCCATATAAAGGAAGGTGCCTCTGGCGGTGACGTGCGCCTTGTAGGCGTCTTTATAAGTGGTGTAAACATCCAACACCCGTTTGGTGAATCCCGAAACGGTGAGTGCATCGCCCTTTTGTGCGGTAGGCAGTTCAACATTTGCGTTGGTGCGCTTTACCTTGATGCCCATAGCCGAACGCAGACTTTCTGTGAAATCAATACCTACGGCAGGTGCGTCCTTGGCGGTCTGTGTGTCGTCGAACAGCCACTCCGAAAGGGTTGCGTATTCACCTACGGTATCGTTTTCGATATCGGCACACTTCAGAATGTATACCTGGCGGTCTTCGTTATATTCTATCTGAATAGATTTTTTTTCATTTGCATAAATGCCTTCGCCATTCTCTTTGAAACCGTTTTCATCAAGAAAAGGTTGCATTTCGGCGATAACGCCGTCAAAATATCTGTTATCCAAAATATTCACATCCAAAAAACAATTTTCTATTATTATACAATATAAATACCGATTTGTCACCAAAAATTTTCTTGAAACGAAAGATAGTGTGTAATATAATTGTATAAACAGAGAATATACATATATAAAATGGAGGGGTTTTATGAACCTTGCCGATAAAAACGAGGTCCGCCGTCTGCTCGACTCGCAGGGCTTTTCATTTAAGAAATCACTTGGGCAGAACTTTATAATAGATTCCTCTGTCTGCCCCCGTATGGCGGATGCCGCTTGCGATGGCGAAACAGGCGTTATCGAGGTCGGCCCGGGTGCAGGTGTGCTCACCGCCGCCCTTGCCGAGAGGGCGAAGAAGGTGGTCTCGGTCGAACTGGACGAGCGTCTGCGCCCGATACTGCAAAAAACACTTTCGGGATACGATAATGTAGAAATAGTTTTTGGCGATATTATGAAGACCGATGTTGCGGCACTGATAAAGGAACGCCTTTCCGACTGTAAGCGCGTATGTGTATGCGCAAACCTACCTTATTATATAACATCTCCCGTTATAATGCACCTGCTTGAAAGCCATTTGCCGGTAGACGATATTGTAGTTATGGTGCAGAAGGAGGCGGCAGAGCGCCTCTGTGCCGAGGTCGGTTCCCGCGCGGCAGGTGCCGTAACGGTTGCAGTCCGTTACTATGCCGAAGCACAACTTCTTTTCGAAATTCCGCGCGATAGTTTTCTTCCTGCTCCAAAGGTCGATTCGGCAGTCATTCGGCTGTCGCTTCTTAAAAGCGGCGCCGTTGCCGTTTCGGACGAGCATACATTTTTCCGTTTTGTAAGGGCATGCTTTGCGCAACGCCGCAAAACCCTTCTCAACACTGTTTCTTCCACAATGGGTATCGAAAAAGGCGTCCTTTCGGGGCTGCTTGTTGAGTGTGGAATCGATCCCGCCGTAAGGGGAGAAACGCTAAGTATGGAGCAGATGGCGGAAATTTCCGAAAAAATTTTTGCTCTAAAGAACTGAAGATGCCGTCTGTGGCGGCTTCGGGACCTTCTAAATACAAAAAAATATTGTGGTTTTTGTGCAACTTGACATCAAGATGTATGGTCTACACAATTTTTTTATAATTTGTGCGCAGTATTTGCATATTTTTCTTGCAATTTCCGGATATGGGTGCTATAATGTAGGGGACCGTAGTCCAAACGGTATGTTCGCACGCTGTCTTTCGGCAGCAACAAAATTTTGGCTTTAAGCCGGTTAGGAGAAATTTTGATGTCCAAGATCTTTAAGAAGTCTTTGTCGGTCATCCTTGCAGTAGCACTGTGCTTTACAGCAATGCTGGGCTGCTTCACTGCTTATGCAGATGAAACAACCGAAAACAAGGGAACCTATAAGATCACAGTAGGTTCTGTTGACAGCACCACCGGTAAGGTTACTGCTACAATCAATGTAAATTCTGTATCAGAATCTAACCTTGGCGGTATTTTGCTGGATGTTGTAACACCCGGAATTCCGGTTACTGCAATCACAGCAAATTCCAACTTTGAACTTACTTCCAGCCAAAGTAGCGCTGATAATATCCGTATTCTCCTTCTTTCGAAGGTTACCGGAACCAACTACAACAGTGCAACTGTAACCATTACTCTTGACGCAAGTGCTCCTGCGCTTGTTGCAGCAGGATACGATCCCGATAGCGGCGAAAACCTTGAAATAGCAGTATGGAATGCTTCGGCTGCTTGCTATGGTCAGTTGACCAACAACACCGAGCCTGAAAATCAGATCAACCTTTCCATCGCAACTGACGCCAGCGTTAACGCTGTGGGCAAGGCTGCTGCTACATTTAAGATTGTTAATACCTGCACACACACCTATACCAGCGAGGTTACCACCTCCCCCACCTGTACCGAACTCGGTCTCAGAACCTACACCTGCTCTAAGTGCGGCCGTGTATACACTGAAGACATTCCTATGGTAGAGCACGCTTGGGATGCTGGTAAGGTAACCAAAGAACCCACCTGCTCCGTTGCCGGTGTATATACCTACACCTGCGAAGATTGCGGCGCAACCAAAGAAGATTCCATAGATGCAACCGGTGAACACATCTATCCCGAAACCTATGAAGGTAACGAGGATAAGTGGACTGTTGATACCGGTGACTGTCTTGCTATTGTTTATGCACACCCCAACTGCCTTATGTGCGGTGAGGCTGATATGAGTGACGAGTCAGCTTATGAAATCGGCTACGGCGCACACGCTTGGGAAGTTGACTGGATTCAGGAAGCAGACTGTACACACGAAGGTATCGGTTCCGCTTTCTGCTGGACTTGCGGCGAGTCTGATGATAATTACACCGTTCCCGCGCTCGGCCACACCCAGATCGGTGATGTTACCGTTGTTGAACCCACCTGCGGCGAAGATGGTTCTGAATCCTATCTTTGTGGCGCTTGCGGCGAAACTGTTGTTGAGACTATCCCCGCAACCGGTTCTCACGAATGGAACGATGGCGTTGTAACCAAAGAACCCACCTGTAAAGAAGAAGGCGTTATTACCTTCACCTGCGGCGTTTGCGGCGATACTTATACCGAATCTGTTGACGCAACCGGTTCCCACGAATGGAACGATGGCGTTGTAACCAAGGAACCTACCTGCACAACCAACGGTGTTATGACCTATACCTGCGGCGTTTGCGGCGATACTTATACCGAAGATATCGAGGCTAACGGTGAACACACCAAGTCCACCGCAGCAGTTTATGTAGAGAACGCTGCAACCGGCAACTACGATGCAGTTGTTAAGTGCTCTGCTTGCGGCGAGGCTATGATTACTGTAGCAACCGATATTCCTAACGGAACTGCTGTTAATAGCGCTATAACTACAACTTCTTATGTTTTCGTTACCGACTCTGTTGGCATTATGACAATGCTTACAAAATCTCAGCTTACTTCTTATTCAAGCTATACCATTCGTGCTGCACGTGTAGCAATTGATACCACTTATAACTTCACATACGAGTATGATGAGGCTACAGAGTTCGTCACTAGTGGTAGGAGAGTTTACAATGTAAACTCCAACGTTGCTCTGTTCGAGATGGCTCTTCCGATGGCACTTTCTGTATGTGGATATGATGCAAACGGCAACCTCGTTGCTGTATCGGCACCTTACGTAACCACCATCACAGACGAACTTTGGAAGAATTATCAAACTTTGACCGACGATGTAGATAAGACATTCTATCTTGATCTGGTTAATATGGGCTCTGCTGCACAGAGTTATTTCGTAGACACCTACGGCGGCGCAGATTGCGATCTTGCAACCGTTGTAGAGCCTAAGGATATGTATGCATTCGATCAGAACTATGCAAGTGAAGCAGCACCTACATATGATACCGCTTCCTTGCCTAACAGCACAACACCTTCCACTACTGTTTCTGTAGGCGGTAAGAACACCAAGATTATGCTTAAGACTCTTAACCTTGCAGGTGCTGCACCTACCCTCCAGTACGTAGTACAGAGAGGTGCAATCGTTGCTGATCCGAGCCTTTGGAGAGTAGATTTTGAGTATGCAAGTGCTTCCGGCAGCACTATAACAAAGACTCTTAACGGTGTTTCTACCGAGGGCGATGCAATGTTAATAAGCGGTAACCATTCGTATGCTTTGTTTGCACCGTCATTGTACGATTCTGACAAGTCGGTTACTGCAAAGTTCTACTATGATGGCGCCCTTATATTTGAGGATCTGTATAGTGTTGACACCTGGCTTGATGCAACCCTTAAGACTGCTACAGGTTCAACCGCAACTCTTGTAGATGCTATTGCCAAGTTTGGCGTTAGTGCAAGAACTTACTTCTCGAAGCAAGTTTAAGCACTTCAGGTTAAATTATAATAACGGAGCCCGTTTTTTTCGGGCTCCGTCAAGTCACTGATAGAGACACGTATGTGTTTTTATATATTTTTTGCGAAAGGAGGATTTTCCACATGAGAAACGCAGAAATGGATATTGTTCTGTTCAACAGAAACGATGTTATCACCACCAGCCTCGAAGAGGAAGAGGAAGATTGCATCTTTGGTGCAGTTGGTATGTAATTTTATAAATACATAAATTGCATGCAATTTAGGTGGTTCTTGACAGAACCGCCTTTATTTTGTATAATAATAAATGGCTTTTTATACGCCGTGTATGCACCCGAACTTCGGATATATACACAGCGCATAAATACTTTAAGGGGGGTGCTACCGTGTTTAAGGCAAGAATAGCCGATTTTAATGTTCTTTTTAAGGAACACTATAACCTTTTATATCTGAACATCGGCGATTTTGCTGCCGAGTTTGAAACGCCCGATATAACAGTTGTTACCACACTTGAAGATATTGTGGAGGAGGAGCGTACAAGCGATACGCCGCGCCGTCCATATAAACATGAACTTTCCCGTGCGTTCAGAAATTTTGCTGAACAACTTCCTGACCACGGTGCTTGTGTTTTTCACTCTTGTTTTATAGAGGTGGACGGTAGGGGAATAGCATTTTCGGCACGTAGCGGAACCGGTAAGACCACCCATATGGGACTGTGGCAAAAGATGCTGGGAGAGCGAATGAAGATAGTAAACGGTGATAAGCCGATAGTGCGTTTTTTGGACGGTGTACCCTACGGATACGGCACCCCGTGGCGTGGCAAGGAGGGCCTTGGCGGCAAAGAAAGGGCACCCCTCACCGATATATGTATAATCGAGCGCGCTGCCGAAAATGAAACTCTTCCGGTATCGCCGGAGGAGGGTATGTTGTTGCTTGTTCAGCAGATATATATGCCCAAAACTTCCGAGGGCATTGCCAAAACGATGGATATAATCAGTAGGTTGACCGAAAAGTGCCGTTTTTGGAGGATAAGATGCAATATGGAGCCCGATGCGGCGCTCACGGCATACAACGCCATTTTTAATAAGGGAGAACATATATGAAAGTTTTAGTTCCTCAATCAGAATATGCACGCGGTATGCTGGGCGCACAGACCGTTCGCACCGATTGCCGATACCGTCTGCTGAGATACACAAAAACGATGCGCGTTCCCGAAGGAATGCTTATTTATAATATACTCACCCACGAATTTATAATTTTGTTTGATGAAGAACTTTCTATTCTGGAAAATGGCGCTGATGTTGCCGCAACACCCGCCGGAAGAGCGCTTATTGATCGCTGGGTGTTTGTTCCCGAAGATAACGATGATTATAAACTTTGTATGCAGCTTTCCGATGCACTGCTTACACTTAACCGTTCAAGGGCGGGAATTCCCTATAAAACCTTTACCATACTTCCTACAACCGATTGTAATGCAAGATGCTTTTATTGCTTCGAACTTGGCGGAAATCGCAAGTGGATGAGCGAACAGACCGCCCACGATGTTGCTGATTTTATCGACCGCAAAAAGGCAGGCAATAAGGTTCGTCTGCGTTGGTTCGGCGGTGAGCCGCTGTACAACAGTAAGGCGATAGATATTATATGTCAGGAACTTGCCGAAAGAGGCATAGAGTACACTTCCAATATCATAACGAACGGTTATCTTTTCGATGATGATATGGTAAAAAAGGCGAAGGAACTTTGGAAAGTTGAATGGGTGCAGATAACAATGGATGGCACCGAGGAGATATATAACCGCATAAAGGCTTATATATATAAGGGCGAAAATGCTTTTAAGCGTGTTATCCGCAATATCGGATTGCTTCTGGAAAGTGGAATCGATGTTCATCTTCGTATGAATATGGACGATCATAACGAGGAGGATCTTTTCAAACTTACCGGATTTTTAAGCGAAAAGTTTTCAAAATATAAGGGCTTTCTGATGTATGTGTCGCTTCTGTTTGAGGATTCCTGTGCAAGAATAGCCGCCCGCGATGATGTGGATAGGCACGAACTTATGCAAAAGCAGTTGCGTCTGCGTGATAAGATTGCCGAAAGCGGTCACGCCGACCGTTCGGTATTCCATCCGAAAAGCCGTATAGTCCACTGTATGTGCGATAATGATAACACTGTGATGATACTTCCCGAAGGTGAGCTTGGCAAATGTCAACACTTCACCGAAGACCACTTTATCGGCAGCATTTACAGTGATGAACTCGATTTTGAGGAGATTAACCGTCTTAAAGATGTTATGATACTGGACGAGCAGAACTGCCACGGTTGCGATTACCTGCCGATGTGCATAAGTCTTAAATCCTGTCTTATTTTACCACACCGTTGCGATAAGTATGACAAACTATCAAAAACCTACGATGTGGAAGCGAAAATGCGCCATACATACGAAAAATTCAAGGAATTGGGAGAAATATAGGTATGAAACTAAAATATGATTTTGTTATAAATGAGGTTGCAGGCCAGAGTGTTGCCGTTCCTGCGGGGGCTTTTGGTGAGTTCAGCGGAATGATTAAACTTAATGCGGAAGCCGCATACATTTTCAAACTTCTTAAGGCCGATATTACCGAAGAGGAACTTGTATCAAAAACTGCCGCAAACTTCGGTTGTAGCGAAGACGATGCAAGGGCAAATGTTGAAAAGATAGTATCCCAGTTAAAGGGCGCAGACCTGCTGGTTGGTTGATGTTATGAAACTGAAATACAATTTCGTTACCAATGAAGTGGCAGGGAAGACCGTTGCGGTTGCCGTGGGCGGCGACCTTGCTAAATTCAATGGTTTTCTGAAGATGAATACCACCGCCGCATTCATTTTCAATCTTCTTAAAGAGGATACTACCGAGGCGGAAATAGTTGCAAAAATGCGTGATGCATTTGATGGCGTATCCGACAGCGAACTTGAAAAAAGCGTTGCCGACTTTTTAGAGGAACTAAGACAGGCGGATGTGTTGGAATAATGGATAATATAAACATTTGTAATGTTGACGAGGCACTTAAGACCGAATCGCAGGTTGCAGTGCTTACGCGCGGCGTAAGTATGCGCCCGATGCTTCGTGAACACCGTGATGTGGTTATCATTGAGCGCATAACCCGTCCGCTTAAAAAGTGGGATGTGCCGCTTTATCGGCGCAAAGGGTGCGAACCGTTTGTGCTTCACCGCATAATCAGAATAACCAAGGATGGCCGCTATATAATCAGGGGCGATAATACCTACCGTCTTGAACGCAAGGTGACCGATGCCGATATGGTGGGTGTTCTTAAGGCCTTTTACCGCGAGGGCAAATACCACGATTGTGAAACCGATAAGGGGTACAAGGTATATATCTTCTTTAACCAGATAAGTTATCCGCTAAGATGGTTCTGGGTGCGTGTTCTGCGCCCGATGCCGTCACGGATAAAAAGGTTTTTGAAGATAAAAAAATAATACTTTCTACGGGGGTAAGGGAATGAAATGCCGTGTAGCAGATTTCAATGTTGAGTTTGAGCATCACTATGCCCATCTCAAAAGAATGTGTGCGGCATATTCTGCCGATTTTGATACCCCCGATTTTTTTATTTCTATTCCCCACGATGAAATCGAACGGGGACTTGCCGAACTTCCTGCCGAAAGCAATCTTGAATGTTTTGAGGGTGTTCTTGCCTATCGGCTTCTTGCCGACAGAATACCTTTGTATGATGCATTTGTGCTACACGCGGCGCTTTTTGATGTGGACGGTACCGGCATTGCCCTTGCCGCCGCCAGCGGTACGGGGAAGACCACCCATATGCGCCTTTGGAAAAGGTTGCTCGGTCCGCGAATGACGGTGGTAAACGGTGATAAGCCCGTTATTCGTTTTTTCGGGGACGATGAATATCCCACCGCCTACGGAACCCCGTGGAACGGTAAGGAGCATTATGGCAAAAACACAAAAACACAACTTCGCCATATATGTTTTATCGAACGCGCCGAAGAAAATTCGATAGCACCGCTTGACAAGGCAGATGCCATAAACCGCATATTTAATCAGGTGTATATGCCTACCGACCCTGCCGCCGCGGTTGCTACGATGGCACTGGTAGACCGTATGCTTTCATCGTGCAAAGTGTGGATAATAAAGGCAAATATGCAGCCCACTGCCGCCGAAACGGCATATAATGCTATATTCGAGAAATAATATTGTATAGAAGAATTATGCGGAGGGCCTTTGTGCCCTCCCGTTTATTAAAGGAGGGGAAATATGGACTTCAAATTGGTATCTAAATACAAGCCGACGGGCGACCAGCCGCAGGCGATTGAGAAATTGGTAGAGGGTATAAACCGCGGCGACCGTGAGCAGGTGCTTCTGGGCGTTACCGGTTCGGGAAAGACCTTTACAATGGCGAATGTTATTGCCCGTGTAAACCGCCCCACACTTGTTCTTGCTCATAATAAAACCCTTGCTGCACAGTTGTGCAGTGAATTTCGTGAATTTTTCCCCGAAAATGCGGTAGAATACTTCGTCAGTTATTATGATTACTACCAGCCGGAGGCATATATTCCCGGTACCGATACCTATATCGAAAAAGATTCTTCTATAAACGATGAGATTGACAAACTTCGCCACAGCGCCACCTGCGCACTGTCAGAAAGGCGCGATGTTATAATCGTTGCCAGTGTTTCCTGTATATATTCGCTGGGAAACCCCATAGATTACCGCAGTATGGTGATATCGCTCCGTACCGGTAACGAGAGCGGCAGAGATGAACTTATCCGCCGCCTTGTAGATCTGCAGTATGAGCGTAACGATATAAACTTTGTGCGCAATAAATTCCGTGTCCGTGGCGATACAGTGGAGATATATCCTGCCTATTCCCACGATAATAATGCTATTCGTGTGGAATTTTTTGGGGACGAGATAGACCGCATCTGCGAAATAAACGTTCTCACGGGCGAGGTGAAACAGATGCTCTCCCACGTGGCAATATACCCCGCGTCGCACTATATCGTGCCGCAGGATAAAATGCTTGATGCGCTTGAGCAACTGCGTCAGGAGATGGAACAACGGGTAGAATTTTTTGCCGAAAACGGCAAACTTATAGAGGCACAGCGTATCCGTCAACGCACCGAATACGATATCGAGATGCTTCGCGAGATAGGTGTGTGCAAGGGTATTGAGAATTATTCGCGTGTTCTTTCGGGCAGGGAGCCCGGCAGTACGCCCTCAACACTGCTTGATTATTTTCCCGATGATTTTATCCTTTTTGTGGACGAGTCGCACGTTACCCTGCCGCAGGTAAGGGGAATGTACGGTGGCGATAGGGGAAGAAAGGATAATCTTATCGAATACGGTTTCCGCCTGCCTTCGGCTTATGATAACCGTCCGCTTAATTTTGAGGAGTTTTACAACCATATTGGTCAGGCGGTGTTTGTTTCGGCCACACCTGCCGAGTTTGAGCGTCAGCACGCAACGCAGGTGGTTGAGCAGGTGATAAGACCTACGGGTCTTCTTGATCCGCTTGTAACTGTTCGTCCGAGCGAGGGACAGATAGACGACCTTGTATCCGAGATAAATCTGCGAACCGAGCACGGTGAGCGTGTGCTGGTTACCACTTTAACTAAAAAAATGGCGGAGGACCTTACTGAATACCTTGAAGATATGGGGATAAAGGTAAGGTATATGCATCACGATATTGATACTATCGAGCGTATGGAGATAATAAGAGACCTGCGAACGGGCGAGTTTGATGTGCTTGTGGGCATCAATCTTCTGCGAGAGGGTCTCGACATTCCCGAGGTATCGCTCGTTGCGATACTTGATGCCGACAAGGAGGGCTTTCTGCGAAGCGAAACATCGCTTGTGCAAACGATAGGCCGTGCAGCGAGAAACGCCAACGGTGAGGTTATAATGTATGCTGACAGTGTTACGCCGTCTATGGAGCGTGCCATAACCGAAACCGAGCGTCGTCGCGGTATACAGAGTGATTACAATACTGTCCACGGTATAACGCCTAAGACGATTACCAAGGATGTTTACGAGATAATAGAAATAGGCAAAAAGGCGGAAGTCGAAAAGAGCGTTTCAAAGATGTCCCGAACGGAGCGCGAGGCGCTTATCAAAAGGCTTACTGCCGAGATGCATCAGGCGGCTAAAATACTGGAATTTGAACACGCCGCATACCTTCGCGACCGCATAAATAAAATAAGAAACGCTAAATGAAACGCAAAATGCACAAGCAACGCCGGTGTTGTTTGTGCATTTTTTACAATGTGTTCCCACCTTTACTTGTCTATTTTTCCGAAAATAACGGCAAAAAATAGAAAATGTCAATACATTCATAGAAAATGATATTGATAAAAGTGGAAATACAAGTTATAATGAGATGGTCTGTAAAGTAGGGGAATGTGTTTCTTTACACCCCCCTTGCGGTTTATTGTATAACGCAGCGACGGATGTTTTTAACCAAGCGAACATATTTGGACTACATGTAAATTTGGGGCAAAACAGTTGTTAAAGCGTAAAAGCACTACGCCGCTACAAGATTATAAAAAAACAATTTTCAGAAAGGTTGTAGAAAAATGAAAGCTACAAAGAAAATTCTTTCCTTGTTGCTCGCAGTCGTAATGCTGCTTACCGTAGTATCTATGGCACCGCTTTCTGCAAACGCCGATGTAACCTACACAAAGGTTGTACCGGGAAATGCAGCAAACACCATTCTTATGGGCCAGACCAGATACAGCGGTGATAATGTAGCAGGTAACTACAGCGCAGCTGCTGCAAACGTATCTGAGATGCAGGCCGCAAGTGGTGTTGAGTACAAATATACCAACGGTATCATCTTCCTCATCAACGCACCTGCTGCAGGCGATTACTCTGTATATGTAAATTACGGCGTAGGCTCTGAGCACCTTGCAGACGGTAAAACCTATAAAATGGTTGCAGCCGTAAATGAACTTGATTTCTACACCGGTAGCAAAACCATATCCAAGACAACTGCTTGGCAGGATGTTACCGAGGACTATTTCACCCTTAACCTTAAGGCTGGTACAAACATTGTTCGTTTCCTTCCTATCTCTAACAATGACTGGACCACCAGCACAAGCGTTTGGGTAGACTTCAAGGCACTTTATATCGACAGCACACTTTCTACTGTTGATGTAAGCGCAGCGGCAAACAAGACTACTCTTTACCCCGGTCAGTCTTCCTACATCAATTATTATACCGCTTCGGGTAATAACCTTGGAGGACTTAATTCCTCTGCGCTAAATCAGGCAGGTATCACATTTGATAACCTCAAGACTGTAGCCCAGTTCTCCGCAATTCCTTATTATTCTTACACTGTCAATGTTCCCGCAGACGGCTACTATTATATGGAGCAGACCGCCTCTGTTCCCGCTACTGACGCTGTCAGCGGTTATGTAGTTGTTCGTGTTGACGACACTAACTATAAGAGGGGCTTCATCAAGAAGGACACCTCTGCAGGCGCTTTCAAGATTGACCTCGGCGTTTATATGACCGCAGGTACACATGTTGTTACCGTTACTGCTCCGCTTGCTTATGAGGGCGAGATTACGCAGACAATGAATGGCAACTATCCCACATGGTTTGACTTTAGAGAACTCGTTATTTACGGTAACGGTACCGTAAGCACCGATGTAGAGCAGCAGAACCCCCTCGTAATCACTGCTAACGCGGGTGTTATCGAGGCAGAGGGTACCGATGCTGTTCAGTATGGATACGGACAGACTAACGAGGCTACCGACTTCTCCGGTGGCGCTGCACTTTCCTATGCTTCTTGGGACTACAATAAGGCACAGACCAAAGAGTCTCTTAAGACCTGGTTTGATAAGAGTAATATGCTTGCAGTTTCCTACGGTATAAATGTTACCGAATCTGGAAACTACACCTTTACTCCCATTTATGAAGTTGGCGTTGCAGATTCTTCTTCTACGCTCGGCAACTACAGAATGAACATTCTTGTTGACGATAAGACTCTCATTGAAGTTCCTTATGTTAAGGATGCTACCAAATCGAAGTCTATCAATATGAACACCTTCGATATTAACCTTGATGCAGGTTACCATGTAATCCGTATGATTCCGCTTACCTACGAGAACCGTTCTGCTTACTGGACCAACATCGACGGTCTCGGCATTCCCGAGGGCGTTGCAAAGGTTTCCCTTGGCGATACCACCCGTTTCGAGGCTGAAGAGGCTGAGTTTGTAAGCAACTTCAATACCAGAAACCTCGCTACAGAGGAAAAAGAAGGCTACCTTGCAGGTATGAACTACATCTCTATGCAGAGATTAGGCGTTACAATGAAGGACATCAATATGTCGGTATTCTCCGATGTTGTTCCTTATGTTTCCTTCACTGTAAACGTTCCCTATGCAGGTTATTATGATATGACCGCATATTTCACCTCTGCATACAATGCAAATACCGAGACTCCTTACTACATCGTATCCTCCGTAAACGGCGAATACTTTGCAAACGGATTCTCCGAAGTTACCAGCAACAGCGGCAATTTTGAAGAAAACCGCGCTAATGTTTCCGCATATCTTAAGGAAGGCGAAAACATCATCGCTATCGGTGCAGTTATTCCGCTTGAGGATGCAACAAACTTCAAGTATGACTGGATCGACTATGATGCTCTTACCATCGCCGGCGGCGCATCTCTTTCTGCAACCCAGAAGAGCCCCGGTTATGCAAGAACCACCATCAAGGCTCAGGACTTCACCTACACTAACCGCTTCACATTCAATGTTTCCACCGACCCGAACACCTTTACCTACTCCTTCGTTGGTAACGCAAGCAACTGGGCTTATCCGGACATTGATAACCTTTCTAAGTATATCGAGCCCGGCGCTACCCCCTATGTAGCACTCGCTCTCTATGCACCTGAAGCAGGTAAGTATTCCTTCACAACCCGTTTCAAACTCGGTAATGCAAACATCGAACACGGTGAACTTACCGACTACATCAACGAGGTTGGATATCCCTACCATATTGCTGTTTGCAACGGCAAGACCTATAAGTTCGACTATATGCCCACCAAGCAGGGCGCTACTACCGAATATCCCAACGGTTTCTATCCGATGGGTTGGTGGGTAACCTCTCCGCTTAACTATATCGAACTTGATGCCGGTCTTAACATCGTGTACTTCACCAGTACCGACCGTGAACTTTCCAAGCATATCACTCAGCCTTGGATCGATATCGCATACATCACTGTTCCCGAAACACTCACCCTTATGAACGATACCGTTCTTTACTATATGGGCGATGTTAACGGCGATATTGCAATCAATGTTCGCGATATTCTCCGCACCAAGTTGTATCTTGCAGGTTCCACCAGCGAGATCGACCTCCTTGCTGCAAACGTAAGCACCGACAGTTCTGCTGTTAACTCTAACGACCTTGCTGCTATCACCAAGGCGGTAATCGATCCTGTTAACAATCCGGAACTTCTTCAGGCTAAGATCAGAGAAAAGACCGAAACAGATGTAACTGCATTTGTTTCTACACCTGCTAAGGAATTCTTTATGCGTGAAGATTCCTCTGTTAAGGTTACTACTTCTAACCCCGGCGGCGGTACAGCCATCACCGTAAACCCGAACTCCACATCCGGAAACTTCGAAGGTTTCGGTGCATCTATGACCGACTCCTCGGCAGAAAATATGATCCTTCTTAAGAAATACAACCGTGAGCAGTATGATTCTATTATGAAGGATCTTTACAGTAAGACTTCCGGCGACGCTCTCGGTCTTGAATGGGATCGTCAGCCTATCGGTGCATCCGACTTTGCTGATGTTCTCTACACCTATTGCGATCTGCCTCAGGGTCAGACCGATACCAGCCTTTCCAAGTTCTCTCTTGCAGAGGATGAGAAGCATATCATTCCGATCCTTCAGGATGCAGAAACCTATAACCCGAATCTTAAGATCTTCGGTACTCCGTGGACCGCTCCTCTTTGGATGAAGGAAGAGTATGACTGGAACACCATCGATTTGAACGGCAACGGCAACTCCAACGGTCTCCAGACACAGTACTATCAGACCTATGCTAACTACATCAAGAAGTTTATTGAAGGTTACGAAGGACACGGTCTTGATGTTGCTATTATTACTCCTCAGAACGAGTATACCGGTCAGCACGGCATCACCAGTATGTACTTCACCACAACCGAGATGAAGAATTTTGTTAGGAACAATCTTTATCCCACTGTTGGTGGTATGGTTGAAATCTTCGGTTTCGACTTCAACTGGTGGCAGCCCTCTAACACTACCGTTATGACAACCTTCAGCGGTATGACCGATTACTATTCCGGATGTGCATTCCACCCCTACGGCGGTAATGTTGAATCGCAGAAGAACTTCCGTGATTCTTATCCCGGCGAGCGTATCTTCCTCACCGAAGGCGCAGGTAACATCGGCGGCGACAACTTTGTTTGCAACACCGGCCGTACAATCTCTGCTATCCGCTACGGTGCACAGGCATTCTTCTACTGGAATATCTGCCTTGATGAGCAGCGTGGACCTATCGCCGTTCTCGATACCGGTGAACCCGGTAACCCGATCGGTACCGGTCTTTTGACCTTCAACTCGGTTGCTAATGAGATTGTTAAGAACGAAGACTATTACTGCCTTGCACACTTCGCTAAGTTTATCCGCAAGGGCGCTGTTCTCGTATCTTCTACCGAGACCAACACCTTCGATAACTACTACAAGTTGAAGGGTCTTGCAAACCTTGTTATGAGAAACACAGACGGTTCTTATGTATGTGCTATCACAAACTATGATCCGCTGCCCAAGAAGGTTAACATCAACACAGGTCTCGGCTATTATGTAACCTATGTTGTACCCGGCAGATCTTGTGCAACCATTACCTGGACTGCATCTTCCCTTGCATCTTCGGTCTGATCCGATGATGTAACCGAAAATCGGTTTATAAACTAATAAAAACCGGCGTCTCAATCGAGGCGTCGGTTTTTTCAGATATCAGATATATAACAATAGTGAGATTTTGTAGTGGTAGGTATCTTCGTCATTTGGTTGCGTTAAATAAAAAACCGCACCAGGTGCGGCTTTAATAATGTTATACGCTATGCTTTTGAACTGCCCCATTCACTATAATGAATGGGGCATCTTTTATAAAAATCAAATCTTTTTAATAACTCGGTTTACGGTTTCGTCTACACAACGGGCGATGAAGTCTTCAACGCTCATCGAGCCGAGGTCGCCGTTTTCGCCGCGCTCACGAACCGAAACGCTGCCGGTTTCAAGTTCGCTGTCGCCGATTATGCACATATAGGGCAACTTTTCAAGTCTTGCCTCGCGAATCTTGTAACCGATTTTTTCATTTCTGCCGTCAACTTCAACACGGATTCCTGCTTGCTCAAGTTTAGCCTTAAGTTCATAGGTGTAGTCCATATGGCGGTCGGCGATGGGGAGAAGACGAACCTGCGTGGGGGCAAGCCACATCGGCAGCGCGCCTGCATACTTTTCGATAAGCAGGGCAAGGGTGCGTTCGTAGCAGCCGATAGAGGTACGGTGAATGATGTAGGGATTTTTCTTTGTGCCGTCGCGGTCAACATATTCCATACCAAACTTTTCAGCAAGCATCTGGTCTATCTGAATGGTGATAAGGGTGTCTTCCTTGCCGAAAACATTCTTTATCTGAATATCAAGTTTGGGGCCGTAGAAGGCAGCCTCGCCAACACCCACCTTGTAGGGTATCTCAAGATGGTCAAGTATCTTTGCCATAACACCCTGCGCCTCGTCCCACTGTTCGGCGGTGCCGATATACTTGTCGCGGTTATCGGGATCCCACTGTGAGAAACGGTAGGAAACATCCTCATAAAGGCCCACAGCCTTAAGCATAAAGGTGGTAAGTCCCAAGCAGGACCTGAATTCCTGTTCCAACTGTTCGGGGGTGCTCATAAGATGTCCCTCTGAAATGGTGAACTGGCGCACACGTATCAGTC
>JAZOBW010000132.1:0-1783 GCA_045596185.1 Acutalibacteraceae bacterium
CCGCAGAAATGCCCGGTTTTTATCCGCTAGATGAGTACGACCTCGCTGGATACTGTACTGGTGTAGAAGTTAATTCGAAAATCATTGATAATAAAACGATGAAGGCAGGAGATGTGGTTATTGCTTTGCCATCAAGCGGTGTTCATTCAAACGGTTTTTCACTTGTACGCAAGGTTTTCGATGTTGAAAACAGCGATATTAAATCTCCAATTGCTGAACTCGGCAATAAATCTATCGGAGAAACTCTTCTTACTCCCACCAGAATTTATGTTAAGCCTATTCTTGCGTTACTTGAAAAGGTTACGGTAAAGGGTATTTCCCATATCACCGGCGGTGGTTTCTATGAAAATATCCCGAGAAGTATCCCAACCGGACTTGGTGCAAAAATAAACAAATCTGCTATTCGCATTCTTCCAATTTTTAAATTACTTGCGAAGCGTGGTAATATTTCCGAGCGGGATATGTTTAATACATTCAATATGGGTGTTGGAATGAGCGTTGTTGTTTCTAAAGAGGACGCCGAAACTGCCATTGATATTCTTAAGGCTAACGGCGAGGATGCATATCTTATCGGTGAAATTGTTGAATCTGAAAACAAAATTGAACTGTGCTGATATATTCGGAGGATATCTTAATGTCTAAAAAGGCTAAAATTGCCGTTCTCGTTTCGGGTGGCGGCACCAATCTTCAGGCGCTTATTGACGCTCAGAAAACAGGTATTATTAAAAGCGGTGAAATCTCACTTGTTATTTCCAATAATCCTGATGCTTTCGCACTTACCCGCGCTAAAAATGTCGGTATTGATACTGCAGTTGTATCTAAAAAACAATATACAACACAGCGGGATTTTGAAAGTCGTATCATTCAACTTTTAGAAGAAAATGATACAGATTTAATAGTACTTGCAGGTTTTATGTCAATTTTAAGCGAAGATTTTGTCAAGCACTTTGAAAAACGCATAATAAATGTTCATCCCTCACTGATACCATCATTTTGCGGTCAAGGATATTATGGTTTGCGTGTTCACGAAGCGGCATTGGAAAAGGGCGTTAAAGTCACCGGTGCTACCGTTCATTTTGTCAATGAAATACCCGACGGCGGTGAAATCATAATGCAAAAAGCTGTCTCTGTTAGAAACGGTGATACTCCGGAAATTCTGCAACGACGCGTAATGCGTATTGCAGAGTGGAAAATATTACCTGCCGCTACCGAAAAGGTATGCAAAAATATTATTAAAGGCTGAAAGGATAAAAATATGAATATTTACAAAATTAACGATATCGCAGAACTAATTGAAGGCAACTCCTATGTAGGAAGAGGTATTGTAGTGGGTAAAACCGCTGATGCTTCCAAGGCTTGCGTTGCTTACTTTATTATGGGACGAAGCGAAAACAGCCGTAACCGCATTTTTACTGAAAAGAACGGTGATATTTTTACTGAGCCTTTTGACGCTTCGAAGGTAGAAGATCCTAGTCTTATAATTTATGCAGCGGTTCGTAACTACGAAAATAAACTTATCGCTACAAACGGCGATCAAACCGATACCATTTATGATTTTGTTAAGAAAGGTAAGACCTTTACTCAGGCTCTTGCAACCCGTGAGTTTGAACCGGATGCGCCTAACTTTACACCCCGTATCAGCAGTATGATTACTTTTGAAGAAAATGATTTTTCCTATGAAATGAGTATTCTTAAGAGTATCGATGAAAAGGGAAGTGCGTGTAACAGATACACCTTCAGTTATCCGTCTTATGCAGGTCTAGGCCACTTTATCCACACCTAC
>JAZOBW010000133.1:0-4211 GCA_045596185.1 Acutalibacteraceae bacterium
ACCTGTATAACAAAGTTTTCTTTCCATATTGGGAGAAAGAACCTCTTCTTTACCCCAATATCCTGCCATTTCTGCCCATGTTTGAGCATACAGAACACGGTCAGCACCGTTATGTCTGGCATATTCCAGTATTCTGACACCGCCACTGATATTAGTATCAATATATTTGAAGGGATCATACTCGCTAAGGTATGCGGGCAATATACCGGCCAGATTCACAACTGCATATACATCATATTGGGGGAGTTTTTCGAAATCCTCTGCCTTTGAAACATCTACCCGAATATACTTTATTGAGTTTTTAGCAAACCAATCGGTATCTTTGCGGCCCACCGCAACTATTTCATATTCTGAAGAATCAAGATGATTTTTGCAGTAATCCACAAAATACATACCGGTATTACCGGTAGCGCCGAAAATAACTATTTTTTTCATTTATTGAAAAACTCCTTGATTTTATCACAGATATAATCAATCTGTTCATCAGAAAGACCATAATAAAGTGGAAGTCGTAAAATACGCTCACTTTCTGCAGTGGTATACCTGTCTTCTCCGTTAAAGCGGCCGTACTTTTGACCGGCGGGTGCAGAATGTAACGGAATATAGTGGAACACAGCTTGAATACCATTAGCCTTAAGAAAAGAAATAAGTTCGCTCCTCTGCTCAAGATCCTTTAATTTGATATAAAACATATGCGCGTTATGCTCACACCACTCTGGAACAACCGGCAATTCTATTTTACCCTCGTCTGCCAAAGATTTGAGTGAAGAATTGTATCGGTTCCATATACCCATACGGGCATCGCAAATAAGATCACACTTTTCAAGTTGCGCCCAAAGATAGGCGGCATTCATATCGCTGGGAAGATATGATGAGCCAAAATCAACCCATGTATATTTATCAATCTGTCCACGGAAAAACTTGCTGCGATTGGTTCCCTTTTCACGAATAATCTCTGCCCTTTCGGCAAAATCACTGTCCTTTATAAGCAGAGCGCCACCCTCGCCCATACTGAAGTTTTTAGTTTCGTGGAAAGAATAACAACCGAAATCGCCGATAGTACCGAGCGGACGACCCTTGTATGTTGATGTTACGCCCTGAGCGGCATCCTCTACAACCATAAGACCGTATTTATCGGCGATTTCACATATCTTGTCCATTTCACAACTTACACCGGCATAATGTACGGGTACAATTGCCTTAGTTTTATCGGTGATTGCTGCTTCGATCAGGTTTTCGTCAATGTTCAAGGTATCGGGTCTGATATCAACAAAAACAACCGTTGCACCACGGGAAACAAATGCATCTGCCGTTGAAACAAAGGTATACGATGGCATAATCACCTCGTCCCCGGGTTTAATATCGCATAGAATAGCCGCCATTTCCAAAGCGTGTGTACAAGAGGTTGTAAGCAAAGCCTTATTTGTTCCGGTAGTGTCCTCTATCCACTTGTTACACAGTTTTGTAAATTCGCCGTCTCCACAAATTTTTTTATTCTCAACCGCTTTATTTACATAACCCAATTCTGTGCCGACAAAAGGCGGAATATTGAAATGAATCATTGTTTTCCCCCACTAAATAAAAAATTTATATGCATAATTATACCACTATGACCTTGCAAAATCAAGTATATATTAGAATTAACGGTTCTTATAATATTTAATACTGTAACTTGCTTTTTAGCGTCGAATATGGTAATATATTCGAAGGTGATATTTATGGTTGAAAATAATGGCGGCAAAAGAAATCTGTTACGCAATTTTCCTGGCATAAAAACAATTATTAACCGCGTCAATTTTGCTTTGGAACAGAGTAACTCTGCCCTGAACGAATCCCATTCGCTCAACAACCGCATTACGAACGATGAAACCGATATTAAAGAACTTAAAGAAAAATTATCCCTCGCCAACCAAAAGATAGGTCAGTGTGAAGCAATTATAGATGCGCTAAAAGCACAAAATGAAATCATTATTAAATCCCAGTATGCCTCGGCAATTTCACATCGTTTCGCCATCAAAGCCATAAACAATATTCCGATCAAAACAGTTTTTCTCCTTGAAGAACCCAGCGTAACAAAGAATTTAATGAGCATCATAAACGAACTGAACAATGACGAAAGATTTGATGTTATAATTGTTGCTCTGTGGTATAAAAAATACAAAAAAGACAATAGTTTTGAATTTATCCGTCCCGATATTGAATCGGTTATAAACACTTCACAGTTCACGATAATAGATTCTTATGACCCGATTTCGGATAAATGGTTTGATCTTTCTTCCATCATTCCGGATTATGTTTTCTTCTCTCGACCGTACGACTTTTACAGGCAAGAATCATACTATATAGGCACCGTTTCAAAGTATTCCCGTACCTGCTATGTTCCATACTGTATACAGACCATCGGAGGTGAGGTTGAAAGATTACTTCTCACACCGGAATGTGCTAATTTGCACTACTTCTTTATAGATAATTCCATTCGCAAAGATATCATACGGGATTTACTGGCCGACACCGAACTAACAAACAACGGTCACATTGTGTTCTGTGGATATCCTGGTATCGATTTGATGCGTATAAACACCCAAATCAAAACCGTTCCCGACTGTTACAACATTTTGTGGCTTCCTCGTTGGAATACCGGTGAAAATAACTGCCATTTCTTTGATTACTGGCGCTTTCTGGCAGACTATGCAAACGCCTTAGAGAATTGCAGTGTTATTTTCCGTCCGCATCCGTTATGTTTCAATAATCTGATAAACCGTGGCGAACTTACCGAAACACAACTTGAAACCATCAGAGAAAAATACAGCGATCCTAACGAAATCGACGAGAGTTCAAATTATATAGACGCTTTTTCCCGTTCTTCCGTATTGGTTGCAGATGAAACATCAATGATTGCGGAATATTTCCTTACCGAAAAGCCCATCATCTTTTGCAAAAAAGAAGCGCACTATTCTCTGCTTATGGAAAAATTAATCGAAGGATGTTATGTTGTTTCTAATCAATCGGAACTTGAAGAAAAACTTAACGAATTGAAAAACGGTAACGATCCGCTTAAGGAAAAAAGAATTGAACTTAACAACCGGTATCTGCTCAATTATGAAAATACCGCGGGTTCCAACATCAAAGAAGAACTGTTAAACGATTTTTTAGGTAAAAATGTTTTTAAGTGAGGTAAAATGATATGAAAATCGGCTATACAACGGGTGTATTCGATCTTTTCCACATTGGTCATCTCAACATTCTTAAACGCGCGAAGGAACATTGTGACTATCTTATTGTAGGTGTCACTGTAGACGAACTTGTTGCCTATAAGAACAAACGGGCCGTAATTCCCTACGAGGAAAGACGAGCGATTGTTGAAGCAATCAAATATGTGGACAAAGTTGTTCCGCAAACATCAATGGATAAAATGGAAGCCTGGCGCGAACACAAATTCGATGTTATGTTTGTGGGCGACGACTGGAAGGGCACCGATAAATGGAACGAGTATGAACGCCAATTCAAGGAAGTGGGCGTAACTATTGAGTATTTCCCATATACAAAAGGCACCTCTTCCACCCTTCTTAACGAAGTTTTGCTTAAAATCAAAGACAAAAAATAATTCCTTTTTTCCTTTGTAAACACTATTACAAGTTGACAATAAAAATGGTCCGCTGTATAATTATAAAGATATTTATCTGTGGGGTATCGAGGTGTTTTTTATGAATCCTACCGTAAGTGTTTTAATCCCCGCTTACAATCACGGCAGGTATATGAACGAAACGATTAACAGCGTTTTATCCCAATCATTTGATGATTTTGAACTGCTGATCTGCGATGATTTTTCAACCGATAACACCGTTGAGATCATCAAAGGTTATTCCGATAATCGCATTAAAACATACTTTTCACAGAAAAACTGCGGCACGGTTGTTTCTTTGAACCGATTGTTAGATATGGCACGAGGACGCTATATTGCTGTATTGGGTTCTGACGATATCTGGACATCAGATAAATTAGCAAAACAGATTGCTTTTCTTGAAGAACATCCCGATATTGCCGCTTGCTTTTCAAGAGCCGAAATAATCGATGAGAATTCGAATACCATATCCTCAAGTGCCGTTTTTCCGCTTGAAATTTTCGAATACGAAAACCGTGAACGCACCGCAATTATTGCTGATTTTTTCTTCACCGGCAATCATTTGTGCCATTCCAGTGCGGTAATACGC
>JAZOBW010000134.1:0-6602 GCA_045596185.1 Acutalibacteraceae bacterium
TAATGTAACCTCCTTACATATATACAAAATATTATACCATATAATTTGCAATAATTCAAGACTTTAATAAACGCTTGATTTTACTAAACGGAAGACTGATTACAATGCCGATCAATTCAAGTGCAAACCATATAAGTATCAGATTACCCCAACCTATATCCAAAACTGCATTTGCGAACAGTTTCGACGAAATGGACGCCGCCATATAACTGACAAAATCAAGAAATCCCGTAGCACTTGAAACCATACCGGTATCCCAAAGACTAGGGCAGTATCTGCTGAAGAGCATAGAAGCAGCAGAATTTGATGCCATTATTGCAAGAATAAGAAGAATAATATTTGCGGTGGGTTGTTTGAAAAAGTATACACTTAGGAAAAATACTGCCGATGCGACAAAAGAAATCAGTATGGTAAGGTCCATATTTCTGTTTAGTCTTTCATATATGAATATAGCGATAAACGGTGTGGCCGATATTACAAATGTTGATATGGTAAAAATCAATGCGGAATTATCGGAAGAAAAGCCGAGATATTGTGTAAGATATGTTGTAAGCCAGAAAACAACACTGGTTCTTACAACACCGGTAATGATAGAAATTATAGTGAATTTAACTATTTGTCTTTTGAATAGTTGTTTTATAGCGCCGCCCTGTTCTTTTTTGAAATTAAACTGATTGTATTTTACGAAGCCTCTGCGTTCCAGAATGATAAAGGCAATAAAACTTACAACACCCATTATTATCAGTATTAAACTGCTAGTAAAGAACGTACTTTGCCAGGTAAGTAATGCGGCGAGAAAACCTGCCGCGGGTGAACCGAAGAAGGATGAAAAGGTATAGCCTAGGGTGCATCGTGTGGTATATAAGGGTTCAGTATTTTCCGCTACCACCTTGGTCATAGGACCGTATATCATAGAAAGGCAGAAACCTGTAAATGAGTATGCGATATATGTAACAATGGGAATTTCGGAGAAAATCGGGAAAATAAAGTTTCCTATACCTGCAAGGATAAGACCCAAACTTATCATATAACGCGCTTTTATTCTATCGCCTATAGCACCATTTATAAGTTGCCCTACGGCATAGGTTATGAAATAAAGTGAGGACAGTGTTCCTATCTGTTCGGTAGCAAAGGTCCCTTCCTCTATCATTTGAGGAGAAACAGCACCCAGAATATTTCTGGCAATGTAAACAGCCAAATATGAAATAGAACACAAACTTCCTATCATAATTGCTTTTTTTGCTTCGGAATTTATACTTTTTGTTGCCAATGTTATCTCCTCCGTTTCAGACCTTAACATTATAACCACATATATTATTACAGTCAATAGAGCGAAAACAAAAAAGTGCTTTATTTTTTTACTAACTTTATGTATAATATATAACATAATAAAAACGAGGGTGGGTTTTATGCGTATTGTTGTTAAGATAGGAACAAGCACACTGGCACATTCCACAGGCCATCTGAATATACGCCGTGTAGAAGAACTCTGCAAGGTGATGAGTGATGTTAAAAACGCCGGACACGAGGTTATCCTTGTATCCTCTGGTGCTATTGGTATGGGTGTGGGCAAATTGGGCCTTGCACATAAACCGCAGGATATTCCTACCAAGCAGGCGGCAGCGGCGGTGGGTCAGTGTGAACTTATGTATACATACGATAAACTTTTTACCGAGTATAATCACACGGTGGCCCAACTTCTTATGACGGGCGCTGATCTTGAAAATGAGGAACGGCACAGAAATTTTGATAACACACTTTCCCGACTTCTCGAACTTCACGCAATACCGATTATAAATGAGAACGATACCGTTGCTACAGAGGAAATAGTCATCGGCGATAACGATACACTTGCCGCTATAGTTGCAAAAAGCGTAGATGCAGATGTGCTGGTGCTCTTTTCCGATATAAAGGGTCTTTATACTGCCGATCCTCATAAAGATCCCAATGCTATACTTATTGAGACTGTAAACGAGATAAATGATGATATACTTGCCCTTGCAGGCGGAAAGGGAAGTGAATTCGGTACCGGCGGAATGATAACAAAATTGAACGCTGCCAAGATATGCCTTGAATGTGATTGTGATATGATAATTACTTCAGGCGAAAAGCCTACAAGTCTTTACGATATTGTGGATGGTAAGAGCGTGGGAACAAAATTTACAACGGAGAAATAGTATGATAGAAATGTTAACCGCGGCCCGTGCCGCAAAGGCGGAAGTATCTGCCCTTACTACAGAAAAAAAGAATGAAGTTTTGCATAATATGGCAAACTCTCTTGTTGCCGCTACGGAAAATATTCTTGACGCAAATAAAGTGGATGTCGAAAAGGCGAGGGGTACCGTTAGCGATGTTATGATAGACCGCCTTATGCTTAATGCAGATAGGATTTCCGCTATGGCGCAGGGAATCCGACAGGTGGCATCTCTTGAAGATCCCGTTGGGCATATACTTGAAGACTTCACCCGTGAAGACGGTCTTCGTATCACCAGAATGAGCGTTCCGGTGGGTGTTATTGCTATAATTTACGAAAGTCGCCCAAATGTTACAAGCGATGCCGCGGCACTTGCTCTAAAAAGCGGTAATGTGTGTATCCTTCGTGGCGGTAAAGAGGCATTCAATTCGGCATTCGCAATAGTAGCCGCACTTAAAGACGGTCTTAGAAAATCTGGCGTTACCGAAAATGCCATAAACCTTGTTACAGATACTTCGCGTGATAGTGCCACTGCGCTTATGAAGGCAAACGGATATGTTGATATGCTGATCCCTCGCGGAGGTGCAGGTTTGATAAACGCTTGTGTGAATAACGCTACCGTACCTTGCATAGCGACCGGTACCGGAATTTGTCATATATATGTTGAAAAAACCGCCGATATTGATATGGCGGTAAAAATCATCGAAAATGCAAAAACCAGCCGACCGAGTGTTTGTAATGCTGCCGAGGTATTGGTGCTTGATGAGCAGATAAAAGATACTCTTTTACCCCGTGTATACGAAACACTCGTTACAAAACGTAAAGAAAAAGGTCTTGTTCCTGTTGAACTGCGGCTTGATACTTCTTCGGCGAAGGTTATTGAGGGAATACTTGCATCGGATAACGATTTTGATACCGAATTTCTTGATTATATAATGGCGGTAAGATGTGTAAGTGATACTCGCACTGCGATAGAACACATTTCTGCACATTCTACCGGACATAGTGAGGCTATAATAACCTCGTCCGACGAAGCGGCGAAAATGTTCGTATCCGGCATAGACAGTGCTGCCGTGTATGTGAATTCGTCTACACGCTTTACCGATGGCGGTGAATTCGGTCTTGGTTGCGAAATGGGTATTTCAACCCAGAAACTTCACGCCCGCGGTCCGATGGGTCTGCGCGAACTTACCACATATAAGTATGTGGTATACGGCAACGGCCATATAAGATAAAATTTAATCCGAGGTGAAATTATGAAATACGGTTTTATCGGTTGCGGAAATATGGGTTCTGCCCTTGCCCGTGCCGTTGCAAAGAACACAAATGATATTCTGCTTTGTGACAGTGATGCACAAAAGGCTGATGCACTTGCAGCACAACTTAGTGTTAAAAGCGGCAGTATAACCGAGGTAGCAGAGAACTGTGAGCGGATTTTTCTCGGTGTTAAGCCGCAGATGATGGCAGATATGCTGGGCAGTATATCCGATATTTTGTGTGATAGAAAACCTGTTCTTATTACAATGGCGGCAGGATTGAAAACAGATAAAATATCCAAAATGGTGGGTGAAGACATTCCCGTTATCCGTATTATGCCGAATACTCCCGTATCGGTTTCAAAAGGTGTAGTACTTTACTGTGCAAATAAATATATATCACCCGGAATTTTGGAAAGTTTTGTCGGGGATATGAAATATGCAGGTGTTCTTGATAGAATAGACGAAGACCTTATTGATGCCGGTTGCTCGGTTTCGGGTTGCGGTCCTGCATATATGTATATGTTCGCAGAGGCTATAGCCAAAGGCGGTATAGAATGCGGCCTTAGTGATGAACAGGCAATAAAATACGCCGCCGCCACTATGTCGGGTGCGGCACAGATGCTTCTTGATTCAGATAAAACTCCCGAAGAACTTCGTATAGCGGTATGTTCGCCGGGAGGCAGCACTATAGAGGGTGTAAAGGTATTGCAAAACAGCGATTTTTACACACTCGTTGCCGATTGCATAAAGGCGGCATATAAGCGCAATAAAGAACTGGGCGAATAAGATTTTATATAACAAATGCGGCATCTTCATTATGAGGGTGCCGCATTTGTTAACCTTGCTTGATTTCACGTCGTTTTTTTCTTCTTACACGGTTTATATGGCGTTCAAAATCACCATTGGATATAAGACAGGCAAGAACCAACTGTTCAAATGTAGGAACTGTACATGAATAAAAGCCCAGTTTTTGTTGAAACCTATCGGCAAGACCGTCCGGCAAAACCATATATCCCACCCTTAACGAGGGGGATAGGGTCTTTGAAAAGGTATTCATATATATAACATTTTTGTTTTTAGATAATGAAAAAAGCGTCTCTTCGCTTTTCTTTGATACCGAAAATTCCGATTCAAAATCGTCCTCAATTATATACCTGCCGCCATGGTCAGACCATCGTAAATATTCATGCTTTTTTGATGCACTCGCTGTAACGCCGCTTGGAAAACTGCGGTAGGGTGTTATGTGCAGAATGTCGGCATCGGTGTTGTTAAGTGCACTGCTTTTAATGCCGTTGATTCCCAAAGGAAGCATACGGTATTTTATGTTGAAGGCGCTGTAAGTCTGTTCTATTTTGTTGTATGACGGAGATTCGATTGCATAGATTTTATCCTTCCCCAAAAGTTGTGCTATAAGCCCATATAAGTATTCCGAACCCGAACCAATTACAATATTCTTATAATTGGTATGTATTGCGCGACTTGCGGCAAGATATCCGGCTATAGCGATTCGTAACTGTTCGCAGCCGATGTTAGGCGATTTTTCAAGTATTGATTCACCGTAGTCGCTCATTACCTTGCGCATCGTTTTTGTTAACACCGAAAACGGAAATTCATAATCATTGCTTTTGTGGTGTGGTAATACCTGTATTGTAGAATGTTTCATTGTGTAGGCAAAACCGTCTGAAGGGGAAAAAACAACATAATAACCGCTTCTTTGCCGCGATTCGATATATCCCTCGTCACATAAAAGTGCATAAGAGTGTTCAACCGTTATTGTGCTGATATCTGTTTCTTCTGCTACCGTTCTTTTGGAAGGCAGTTTACTGCCGTGTTTGTATGTGCCGTTTATTATATCACTGCGCAACTGTTTGTATAGTTGCAAATATGCAGGTTCCTTAATGCTTTTGTCTATTAAATATCTCATCTGACTATATAAAATTCTCCTATTTTGAATATTTTTATATTACCAGATATATTGTATATTATTTCCATAATAAATGCAAGGGGATATTATAAATGTCAAAACTCAATTCAAAAAAACCGGATGTAAAGCGCACTACACTTTGGTTGTGTGTAACAGCAATATTTATGGCACTTAACATCGCGATGAGTTCGTTTGGTGTTCCGGTTCCCGGTGGCCATCTTTATATGAATGATATTATTATATGCACATCGGCCATCATTCTCGACCCACTTGCCGCATTTATCGTGGGTGGCGTAGGCGCATTTCTAGGCGATCTGTTTTTCTATCCTACACCTATGTTTGTTTCGTTGGTTACACATGGCGTTCAGGCGGTGGTTATATCGCTCTTTTCTCACTACGGTCCCAAAAAGCATCCCATAATCTCATCGGGTATCGGTGTCACGATAGGCGCTATCATTATGGTTATCGGTTATTCTTTCGGCAGAGCCTTCATATACAGCACTCCCGAATACGCCATCTTAAAACTGCCGTACCAGATATTGCAGGCAGCAGTTGGCGCAGTGGTCGGAATGTTGCTCTGCTGGAAACTCGGTTTCAAAAAACTTTTTGATAAACTTTTATCGATGAATCAGCAAAAACAGCAAAAGTAACGGTTGGTTATAAATATAAATCAAGAAGGTGTTATCTGGCACCTTCTTTTTGTTGCGTATTCTGATATAGCGCTTTGCAGCATACGAAAGCTATGCTTGTGAATAATGGATTATTATGGTATAATGCAATCACCACACAAAATTCAATATGACATTTTGCAGAAGTTGTATTTTTTATTTCGGTAAAAATGCGGACTTCTATTTTCGCATCTTCTGTGAAGTGTCGGAATTTTATGTGGTAGCAAAACGAGGTTCCGCATTTTTCGGTGTGTGTAACCTTGGTTGCACACACTTTTTTAATTTTTAAGGGGATGTAAAAATGGCAAATATGTTTTCAGGGAATATAGAAAAAAGGATACCAAAGGATTTAAGGAGTTGTTACAAAACCGATAATGTAACACAAAATCTTTGGATATGGTGCGAACGACTAGAAAAATGGGGCAAAATTCTATTTTGGGTTTTGATCATAGGTGGACTGATTTTATCTATAAGCACTTCAATAGTAGAAAAAGAAGTTGTGGTTGAAGAAGCAACTTATTGGAGTGAAGCGGAAACCGAAATCCGTAAAACATTTG
>JAZOBW010000135.1:0-11510 GCA_045596185.1 Acutalibacteraceae bacterium
ACCTTTTGATGATAAAGTGCTCTTAATATTTGCATATGTGCTACCCACAATCCCAACAGAAAGGTCATATAAAACAATTTTACCATCTGACCATTGCATTCTGAATATCTGATCGTCATCGTTTGCTTCTATAAAAGTTCCGTTTGAATCACTATAAATATTCCAAATATCTTTTGTAAAAGTTATATCTGTCAATTTATCTGACAATTCTTTTCCTTTTATAGAAATTCCATTTTCGTTCAAATACTGCCCAATATCAATACTTCCGTTTATATAAAATTCCCGTGTTTGCTTATCAAAACTAAAATAATTAGGTATATAATCATGCCCTTCATTAAAATCGTGAGTTAATGCAGTGAATTGATTTTCAGAAAGAGTAAAACCCATATATTTTCCTGAAATCATCAGTTCATAAGGTTTATCATCCTTTACCCCGAATACATACGATATACTTCCAGAGCCACCAGCAGAAATTTCATATTTGAAAAAACTATAATTCTCAGCCTTAATAATTGGATGGGAAATAAATCCATTTTCATTTGTTACCAAAGTCACATTATAAGAACTATCAACATACCAAATTTCACAATCAACAAATGTTTCTTCATCCCAATCAGATTTCACGCCAGTAACAACAAAACTTTCTTTTGTGCCATTCAAATCGAAATCAGCACTTTCAGAACAGATTATTGCATTTTTTGTTTTTTCTTTCAGTAAATCATCAATGTTATTCTGCTCATCTTTATTATCAGACGGTTTTTCGTTCAGAATAACTACTATTACATCTGTGAAGTCTGTATTAACAACAACTTCATCTTTTGCATTGCTATTATCACCATCAACCACTATTTTAATATTTATGGTTTTTGATATATTACGTTCATCGTCAATATCGGTTATTCGAAGAACATATGTACCATCTTCCAAATTCAAAGATTGCCGTCCGGTAATTGCTGTTTTTTCCATAACTAACTTTGGCTTTGCGTTGTTGACAATTCCGGGACCAGCTTTAATAGTAGGCATTTTAATAACTTCGAGTTTGAAATGCACATTCTCTGTTCCTTCGCTGCTCAAAACTGATAAATCAAATTTGTTCTTTACCGTTTCTGCATAGGTAAATGTCGCATTTTCAATGCCCACCCGTTCAAATGCGGTAATAACTGTTTTATACTGTTCTTCAGTTAATTGATTCCTTTTCAGCATTATTCGAGCAGACAACTCTACCGCATTTCTACATTGTGAAAAATCCGCATCTGCTTGAAGCATATAAACTGCATTATACCACAGTTTTGCTAATGTAGTTGTATCAATTTTTGCGTTTTCATTACCATCAATCCCATTCCACATTAAATATGCAGAATGAGCAATAACAGCCGCATTGTCGTGACCATCATCCGTATCATCATAACTGTTCATTGTGACACTTTCAGACATATCATATTTAACATAACCCGTGTTTTCGCCAAGTCTCCAAATATTATCGTGAGAATCATTATCTAATTCGGCCAAATTTCCAAATATGTCACAAATTCCTTCGTCAATCCCATTATTTCCCAACAGAACTATATTGCCAATCAGTCTGTGTGTATATTCGTGTGCTATAACATCAATAGCATTCGCCGGACTACTTTGAAATAACTGATTTGGTTCACCCAGCATTATAACACCATAATTCAAGAAGTTCTCTGAACCTATATCAACTGCTTTATCTAAAGTATCAATAGGGGCAGACCGTGCTTGATCGCTTAAATAACCATCTTTGCTAATAAGAAGTAAAACACCGCTTCCTTTGTTATCAAACGAATTTATTTGTAATATGCGATTGAAATAATCAACTATTGTTTGCATATTAACAAACGCATCTACAGCTTGACCATCTGAAGTTGTTGCTATATTATCTGTTACTTTATCATCATCGTTACTCGCATAACTGCAATAGATATTTCTTTCGTCATCGACTAACAAATAATTACTTCCATCTTTATCTCCTAACAACTCGACACTACTATACTCTTTTTTTGCACCATCAACTCCGGATATAAAAATGTTGTTATCAATAAGGTCAACTTCCTTAATAACACTTAAATTATTTGATGAAATATATAATATTTTTGAACAAACCTGATTTTTATATGAATAAGTCACTTCAACAGGATAACAAAGAGTAATCTCCTTATTTCCATACGGTACATATAGTTTGTTGCCAAGTTGAGTATTATAAAGTTTGTCATACTTAATATACTTTTCAGCACGAGTTATATAATCATCATCAGTACGCTTAACCTCGGCATCAGGAGTGTTATAAGTTTCTGTGTTAGCGGTTAATGCCAACGCTTTTCCTTGCACATCAACACAAAGAGTAACACTTTTTCCATATATAGGTATACCGTCATAGTTGTGCTGTAACCGATAATAAGAAATATCAAATACAGCCGACTTATTTACAACACTTAATTCTTTACTAACATCATTTATACCTAAAACATCTGCAATAGTTCCGACGGCCTCTATGGCAGACTTGTCATCTGTCACAAGAACATCAGTAAAGCCCTCCATAAAAGAATTGTATTCACCATATGTATATGAAATATTATCTTTATTAAAAAATCTTAAAGCACCAAAAATTCCTACGGCAATTATGCTTATACAACACAACACCGCAATAACGGCTATACCCAATTTTTTTCTATTTTTCTTTTTAGTAAAAGTTGACTGACCGCATTTAGGACACAGCCCTGTTTTCTCATCTGTTCTTTGACCGCATTTATCACAAAAATTAGTCATTTTGTAATCTCCTTAAAAACAAATATTATACACGGGGATTGTTCTGTTGTATTGTTGAAATTTTCTGAATATTTCAATTTTTTTAGTTCGTCCAACCCCTAATTTTATATTTTTATTATAACATCCACACCTATATCCGTCAAATAGTTTATAAAGAAACGAGCCGCGCTTTTGCACGGCTCGAGTTGGTTGGTTCTTTATGTATTCTGTTTTTTTATACCGAAGATCAGTCTTAAAATACCCGACAAAAATTTAGGACTTTTTACAAGTACAACCTTCATAAATTCTACTCCGTTCTGCCGCCTTTAATTCTTGCCGTTTTTTCCGAGGACGGCTTCGGAATACGGCAAAATTCAGTGCTTGATACAGGAAATACCCAGTATTATCACCCAGATTGCAAGCACTGCCACCAAAAATCGCGGAGGGCAGAAACAACTTATCATAAGTCCCAAAGCAAATGTAATCGCTACTATCCCCTTGTTAAATCCACTTCTACGCATTGATTTCGCCTCCGTACTACATAATAAGCAAAATAATAAAAAATGTTACTTTTGGATTAAAATTACATATAAAACTTACAGTTTTAACAGTTTTTTCGATATCCGTTCGGTCTTATTGTAGGTATAACCGAAAATTGTTTCAGGCGACAAAAATCGATTGACTTTGTTTTTTTACAAATGTATAATGAATTCAAAGAAAGGATGATAATTATGACTTTTTTTGAAGCATTTGAAAATGTGAAAAAATCTATGAAAACCGCTAAAGCCGATAAGATCGACGGCCACCTTGCAATTCAGGTCAACCTGAACGACCCCGACGCTTCAGGCATCTGCTACATTGAAGTTAAGGATAACTCTCTTTTTATTGAACCCTATGATTATTATGACAGAGATGCCATTATCCACATTTCCAGCACCAATCTCGCTAAAATAATGACCGGAAAGCTTGACTTTGATAAGGCAATTGAAGACAAACTGCTTGTTATTGAGGGTGACTTTGAACGCGCAGCAGAAATAAAGAAACTTGTTAAAAAACCTGCCGCAAGAAAGAGCACCACAAAAAAACCTGCTGAAAAAAAGGAAGTTACAGCAAAGGAAGAAAAGGCAGCACAGCCTAAAAAAGCTACCGCAAAGAAACCTGTCGCAACCGAAAAAAAAGCAACTGCTAAAAAAACCACCACAAAGAAGTAATCACAAAAAATGCCCCAAAAAGACGCACTCTTTTTCGGGCATTTTTAATTTATTCAAAACTGAACTTATTGAGGATATCCTCGGTTATACCAAGATCCCAGAGTAATCTTGAAAGTATATATTTGTCGCGTATATCACGGGTAGTCTCAAAAACTTGCGGGAATATTTCGTTTTCAATACCGATATCAGAAAACGAGCACGGTGCCGACAGCATCTTCATAAGGACTTTGATCTCATTGTACTGTGGTAGTTCTTCGTCAATTATTCTTATAATCGAATCCCAGTTAAGCAGTATTCTTTCAAGCCTTTCGGTATGCTTTTCCTTATCATATTTACCCTCTTTTTCTTCAAGTAATATCATACTTTCCGCACCTTCACCAAGGAATGTACGAAGTTTTTCACACCAAGCGGAATAATCATAATCAGCAACATTTGCCAAAGCCTTTTCTCTTTCCGGTGTTATATTTTTAAGTTCTGAGTAAAGTTTAATACAAGCAAGTGTTCCGATGGCGCACTGAATTCCGTGAAAATCGACCGGAGTTCCAAGGGAAAGACCCCGCATATCGAGCACGTGTGAAATATAGTGTTCTGCACCGGATGCAGGGCGTGAAACACCTGCATATTCCATTGCGGCGCCGCTGATTATTAAGCCTTCGAAAACTGCTTTAACAGAGGTTTTATCCCTGCTTAGCAGACCCTTCGCATTATCGGTGCATTTTTTCAGTGCCTTGCGCACAAGGGTGGCGATCTCTTCGCAATAATACTCACCCGTTATTATATTTGCTATACGCCATTCGCATATTGAAATATACTTTGCCAACATATCGCCCATTCCCGATACCATCATCTTTATGGGAGCATTGCAAAGGATATCTGTATCGCCAATTATTACATCGGGTGCCTTACTGTTTAGTGATATCTTCAGTCCTGCCCTTTCCATTGAAGAACTGGCCGAAGCATAACCGTCCATCGAAGGAGCGGTAGCAACGATAATATATGGTTTTCCACCTACATGCGCAACGATCTTACAGATATCATTGATCACGCCCGAACCCACACCAACAATAACATCACAGTCTGCAGAGTAGTGCATTATCGCTAGGCCAACCGATGCCTCATCGGGGACTACCCTTTCCTGATTGAATATATATTTAGAAACAGTTTTTCCACCCGCCTCTAATATATCGAACACCTTACTTCCGCAAATAGGGAAGGTATTTTTATCTGAAACCATATATACCTTTTTAGCAGCAAAACGGTCAACTGCGGCATCAACCTTGCCGACAACACCATCTCCGATTATTACATCAGAGGAAAAATTATGAATCTTGCCACAATCGCATTTATAATCTACATACTTTTCAATTTCGGGTATTACCATTTTATTTGCCCCCTATAACACTGTTAAGTTTATTTATTCCCTCCGCAATAGTAAAATGCGGACTGAAAATACTTGAAGTTCCGGCAACAAATATGTTAGCGCCCTCCTGCCGCATTAAAAATGCATTTTCAAAACTTACATTCCCATCAACCTCTATCTCGATATCCCGATAACCGTTATCATCAAGATAGTTCCTTAATTTTCTTATCTTTTTCAAAGTGGTCTTTATCAGTTTTTGCCCCGCAAAGCCGGGGTTAACGGTCATAACCAAAACACCGTCTATATCATCCAAAATATTTTCAATTGCGTAAATTGGTGTTGCCGGATTAAGTGCTACCATTGGTTTTGCCCCTTTTGAGCGAATCTCTGCAATTGCCTTTTGAAGGTGTTTTGTGCTTTCGATGTGCACCGAAACATAGTCGCCTTTCTTTATAGGAAAAAATTCCAGTTTAGTTTCTGGGTTTTCAATCATTAGATGTATATCCAAAGGAATTGATGTGTTTCTATGTAGTTTATCACAATAATCGGTGCCAAGAGTAAAGTTCGGAACAAAAGAACCATCCATTATATCAATGTGAAGATAATCTATCCGTTTATCCTCAAAAGTTCTTACAACAGACCCCAGATCCATAATATCAGCACACATCATTGATGGAGAAATCTTACACTTCATATTATCACCTCTGATTTTTCGTTTAATTTATCATATATGAGCGAAAAAATCTACAAATGGCGTTTATATTGACAAACAATCATATTCGAGTTATAATTAGTACATAATCGAAAATAAACGCTCAAGGATGATATATATGTACTTTTCTGAACGGCACGAAAAAATAATTGATATCTTAAAGGAAAAAGGTTCGGTTACTGTTCAATATCTGGCGAGAGAACTTTTCGTCAGTTTGCCTACTATCCGGCGCGATCTGGCCTTTCTGGAAAAACAAAACCGATTAAGGCGCACATTCGGTGGTGCGGTTCTAAGCGATATGGCCATTAGCGAGGTACCCTTTGAAATCAGGGACAATGAAGATGCGCAATGCAAAAAACTTTTGGCGGAAAAGGCAAAACGGTTTATAAAAGAAGAAATGGTGATATTTTTAGATGCTTCATCCACGGTATTGCGACTGGTTGTGCATCTTAAGGAATTCAAAAATCTGACAGTTATCACAAACAGTCCTATGGTAAATATAGCACTTGCCGATATGGGAATACGGTCATTATCAACGGGCGGCGTACTTCTTGAAAAATCAAAAGCTTATGTTGGAAATGCTGCCGAAAATTTTATAAGAAATTTCAATGCGGATCTTTTTTTCTTTTCTTGTAGAGGACTTAGTAGTGACGGTGTACTGACCGATTCTTCAATAGACGAGTCAAATATACGAAAGATTATGATGAAACATTCAAAGAAAAACATCTTTCTATGTTCTGCAAATAAAATAGGTAAAAAATATATGTATAATTTGGCTTGTGTTAAAGATATAGATGAACTAATTTGCGATGCAGATATAACCGGTGTTTTTGATATATAACATCGAATATTGTTAACAATATTCTGCTTGAATTATAATGAATTTTTTGGTATACTCTACACGGTGAATGTGATGGATAATAAAATTTTAGAAGAACAAAAACGAGCAAGAGAAGAATTTATAAATCTTAAAAAAATGCAAAGCGGCGAAGTGCAGCCGCCTGAGCCCACACCTGCCACCGAACTAAGCGGTGTTCAAAAGGCCAAAAATAACTGGCACTATGATAAATGGTTTATTATCATCGGTATAGTTCTTGCCGTATTTATCGTTTTAACGGTATCCCAGTGCTTTTCAAAACCAAAATATGATCTGGAGATAGTTATATATTCATCCTCGCCTATCTACACCGACAGTGCCGAGCAGATAGGAAAATATTTTGAGCAGTTCTGCGAGGATACCGATAACAACGGCAAAATAAATGTTCTTGTAACAAACTGCAGTTACAACAAAGAGGGCAATAATATGGACTATGAGCGAAACAACACCATTAAACTTCAATCGGTCCTTGCCGCCAATGCAAATGCACTGCTATACATCACAGATGATACGGGATACGATTATCTTAACTCGATTGCAGATGAACTGTTCGAAGGCGAACCCGTGAAACTGAATTCTGAATTTTATGACTTTTGTAACAATGAACAATATTTTCCTTTGCCAGAAAATTTGCAAATATCCTGCAGAACGCTTAAGGACTCCCTTATTGCAAAAAACAAAAACATAGATAAATACTATGATGCATCACAAAAAATACTTGATGAATTAACCAAATAAGCTAAAATCCCGACAGTTTGAAAACTGTCGGGATTTATTTTATTTTGCTTCCATAATTGCACGGAATTCATCACCGGATATTTTTTCGCGTTCAAAAAGAACCTTTGCAACCTCGTGCAGTTTAGGCATAGCACCCTCAATAAGAGAAATTGCTTTCTTATACTGTTCGGTTACAACACGCTCGATCTCCTCATCGATAGCGGCGGCTGTTTTATCCGAATAGTTTGGAGTAGACGAAAAATCACGACCGAGGAACACCTCGTTGTTATCGTTGCCATATACAACCAGACCAAGGCGTTCGCTCATACCGAAACGTGTAACCATCCTACGCGCAAGATCGGTTGCGCGTTCGATATCGTTTGATGCGCCGGTACAGATATCATCCTGAGTGAGTTGTTCGGCCGCTCTGCCACCCAAAAGCGAACATATCTGCTCGAGTATCTGATTTCTTGTGGTGTGGCCCTTTTCATCGGTGGGTATATACATCGTATATCCCGCCGCCATACCGCGTCTAATAATAGATATCTGATGAACGGGGTCCTGTGTGGGCAGGAAGTAGGACACCACTGCGTGTCCTGCTTCGTGGTAAGAAGTGATAAGTTTATCCTTATCGCGAACAACGTGCGATTTCTTTTCGGTTCCCATTACCACCTTGATGGTAGCCTCCTCTATCTCTTCCTGAGTGATCGCCTTTTTATTATGGCGAACGGCAAGAAGTGCCGCTTCATTAAGAAGGTTTTCAAGATCGGCACCGGTGAAACCTGAAGTGGATTTAGCAATAGTTGCAAGGTCAACATCGGGGCCAAGTGGCTTACCACGCGAATGAACCTTGAGTATTTCCTCTCTGCCCTTTACATCGGGGTAGTTAACCGTTATCTGACGGTCAAATCTGCCGGGACGCAGAAGTGCTCTATCAAGAATGTCGGGACGGTTTGTTGCCGCCATAACTATAACGCCCTCGTTTGCACCGAAACCATCCATTTCAACAAGAAGTTGGTTAAGGGTCTGCTCACGTTCATCGTGTCCGCCACCAAGGCCCGCACCACGCTGACGACCAACAGCATCAATCTCATCGATGAAGATGATGGCAGGAGCATTCTTCTTTGCTTCACTGAAAAGGTCACGGACGCGCGATGCGCCGACACCGACAAACATTTCAACAAAATCAGAACCGGATATCGAGAAGAAGGGTACGCCGGCCTCGCCTGCAACGGCACGGGCAAGAAGTGTTTTACCCGTTCCGGGAGGTCCGACAAGCAGAACACCCTTGGGTATTCTGGCACCGAGTTCATTGAACTTTTTGGGGTCCTTAAGGAAATCGACTATCTCTGCCATTTCCTCCTTTTCTTCATCGGCACCTGCAACATCAGCAAAGGTGGTCTTTTTGCGGCTGTCTGCCTTTTTCACCTTGGCTTTGCCGAAGCCCATAGTTTTATCGGCACCCATACTGGAGTTCATACGACGCATAGCGAATATCCAGAATACCACCATTATACCGATAAGCAGCAGCGTGGGAAGCATACTCATAAGCCATGATGCCTCGCCGCCATCCTCGTAATCATATTTGATTATCTTATCAGTACCGGCATTTTTCTTATTTATATCCATAACGATAGCATTAACATCGTTATAGAATATCGATGAATCGGCCACCGTGTAGCGATGGCGGCTATCGTCTTCACGCAGAACATAGGTAAGGTTTCCGCTGTAAAGATTAAGTTTATATTCGGAAATTTCATTGTTCTGAATCATTTCCACGATTTCATAATACTTTGTCTCGGTGGTGTTTTTAGCAACCTTTGAAACCGCCAATACCGACACAATAAGCACTATCGGTATACCGATATACAAAAGAATATTTTTAATGTTTTTCAAAAGAAGCAGACTCCTCTCGGATTATTTAGGCGATATAACGCCGACATAGGGTAAATTTCTGTATTTTTCATCGCAATCTAGACCGTAGCCGACAACGAATTTATCGGGTATCACCATTCCGACATAATCGGCGGTAATATTCCCGCGACGGTTTTCGGGTTTGTCCAAAAGTGCGCAAACCTTAATACTTGCGGCGTTTCTGTCCTCCAGAACGCCCTTGAGGTATGCAAGTGTTATTCCCGAATCAAGTATATCCTCTACAATAAGTATATCACATCCATCGGGGTCTATATCCATATCCTTTTTGAATTTAACAACACCGGTTGTTTTTGTTCCCTGATACGATGATACCGACATAAAATCAATACGGCAATCGCATTTAATTTCACGCATCAGGTCGGACATAAATACCACAGCGCCCTTAAGAACGCTTACCAAAAGCAGATTTTTACCCTCGTAATCGTGGGTAATCTGTTCACCGAGTTTTTTGCAAATTGCTTTAAGTTCTTCTTCGGATATAAGAACTTCGGTTATATCTTCCGGATACAACTTATTATTCCCCCTTATTTGTATTTTCCTTTTTAACGGTTATGCTGAAAATTTTTCTTGTTTTTTTCGATACAACACATCTTTCGGCAACACCTATTCCGCAAACCCATACCACACCGATATCATCAGCAATTACCGGCAGTACATCCCGTTGCGACAAAGGAACACGGTTTTCATTATAAAGTTTTTTCAGCGACTTTGTGCCGCTGCGGCGATAAAGGCGGATGCTATCACCCGATTGCCTTGTCCTTATCACCAAGTTGCCTACTATTTTATCACAATCCAATGAGTTATTTAATAACAAATTATGAATTTTTTGTTCACCAGATATCAAATCACCTGAAAGGGTCTCTATTTCAACCGAATAATTATATATCGGTTGGGGTTTTCCATCGCTGGGAACAAACATCAGGCGACCGCCGTCGGTAATGGCGGACATTCCTCCCGATATGCTCGTCCTACCACCGTTTATGCAGATACCGTATATCTGATTGATGTGATAATTATCGGCGCAATCTATACTGATTTTATCAAGACACCGCTTTATAACACGAGTCGCGACCGCTCTATGAAGCAGGTTAAAGCCCTCCAACATAATGCCGTTTTCAATAATATTGTCACGGTAATATTTCTCCGCCATTTCTTCAAGGCAACTGTTATCTTCCGACAGCGACTGTGTCATCCGACTGACAGAAGCCTCGAGAGCAGAATTGAGCGTTTTCATAGGCGGCAGAATATTGTGACGAATATAGTTTCTTGTATAATCATCGGTAAGATTCGTACTGTCGGTGACAAAATCTATTTGATTTTCACTGCAATACTGCTCTATATCTCCCCTTGTGCAGAAAATAAGGGGTCGAATAATGCCATCCCTTTTAGGCGGTATACCGCAAAGTCCCGTTATAGCAGTTCCCCGTGCAAGATTGAAGATAACAGTTTCAAGAGAATCTGTGGCTGTGTGTGCCGTTGCTACAACACCGCTTGATACACGCGCTAAAAAGTCATAACGCAGTTGCCGCGCGGCAAGTTCAGTACTAAGTCCGTTTTGCTGAGCATAACCTGTAACATCTGCACTCTCGCAAAAGAGTTTTACGCCAAGCCGCTCACAAACAGCACGGACAAACATCTCGTCACCGTCGGCTTCGGCACCCCGTATTTTATGGTTAAAGTGTGCCGCAGAAACATCAATATTATATTCATTCTTGAGTTTGAGAAGTGAGTGAAGCAGTGCCATTGAATCGGCACCGCCCGAAAGAGCAACCGTAACCTCACTTACGCCGTCCAACAGGGAAAACTGCTGTATTGCTTGTAGTAATTTTTGTCTCATTGTCTGAACACATCCACGGAACTGAAGCGCGTGAACTGACCATCCCAATGCAGTTTGATGGTTCCCGTTTCACCGTGACGGTTTTTGGCAACGATACA
>JAZOBW010000136.1:0-1833 GCA_045596185.1 Acutalibacteraceae bacterium
TATGGCGAAACCTTTGATAACGAAGGCAATCTAATATCTTCAACGCACTTCAGTTGTGATGATGAGCAACTTGAAGATTTAGTAGGCAAATACTATGAAATAGACTGACCTTACACATAATTTTCCGATTTCAACAATGAATACCGACTAAAATAGATTTGCACCCTCTGAACCTGAAAGAGGGTGCTTTTTTAACGCCATTACCTTTTACTTTTTATAAAAGATATGTTATAATTAAAACATAAGATACGATTGGAGTGAAAAGTTTGTTATTTATCGGAATAGATTTAGGAACTTCAAATGTTAAATTACTTCTGACCGATGAACAAGGAGATATTCTAAGAGAGGAATCTAGAGAGTATCCCATTTCCTTCCCTTGTTCCGGTTGGGCAGAACAAAACCCTATAGACTGGTGGAACGCCGTTAAAGACGGTATAAATGCGCTGACAAGCGGATTTGATAAATCAAAAATTGCGGGCATCGGCTGCGGCGGACAGATGCATGGTCTGGTCTGTTTAGACAAAAACGATGCTGTTATACGACCTGTTATATTATGGAACGATAACAGAACAGTTAAACAGGTGGAATATCTGAATAATGTTATCGGCAAAAAAAATCTTTCCGAAATGACTGCAAATATCGCCTTTGCAGGTTTCACCGCTCCCAAACTTTTATGGATGTACGAAAACGAGCCGGATAACTTTTCAAAAATTTCTAAAATAATGCTTCCAAAGGATTATATAAACTATATGCTGACAGGTGTTCACTGCTGCGATTATTCCGATGCATCGGGAATGCTTCTTTTAGATGTTGAAAATAAATGCTGGCATTCCGAAATGCTTGAACTTTGTCATATTTCGCATAATACGCTTCCGCAGTTATTTGAAAGTTACGATGTTATCGGAAATATTACTCCTAAAACAGCACGGGAACTTGATTTGCCGCAAAACATCAAGGTGGTTGCAGGTGCAGGAGACAATGCCGCATCTGCAGTGGGCACCGGAACAATAGGTTCGGGAAAATGCAACATAAGTCTCGGAACATCGGGAACCATATTCATATCCAATGAAACTTTTTGTGTCGATTCCAACAATGCACTCCATTCCTTTGCACACGCCGACGGAAAATATCATCTTATGGGGGTAGCCCTTTCGGCCGCTTCGTGTAACAAATGGTTCTGTGACACAATTCTGAAAACTTCTGATTATTCACAAGAACAAAAGGATATCACCGATGATATGCTGGGTAGAAACGATGTATTCTTCCTACCGTATTTGATGGGCGAACGCAGTCCGATGAATGATACACACGCGCGCGGCACCTTTATCGGTATGAATATGAACACCCAGCGCTATGACCTGATGCAGGCGGTTTTGGAAGGTGTAGCATTTGCTATCCGCGACAGTTTTGAAATAGCAAAATCCAATGGAATAAATATTACACGCAGTAACATCTGCGGCGGCGGTTCAAAAAGTTATCTGTGGAGAAAAATATTTGCAAATGTGCTTAATATCCCTATGGATACCGTAGTTACCGAGCAGGGTGCAGGATACGGTGCGGCTATGCTTGCAATGGTGGGTAGCGGTATATATTCCTCTGTAGAAGAATGTGCAGAAAAACTTGTGCATATCAAGGACAGCGTTTTACCCGACCCCGAAATTGCAAAAAGATATGAATACAAATATCAACAGTTCAAAAAAATTTACCCGTGCTGTAAAGAACTTTTTACAGAAATTAACGGTAGTTTATAAAAAAATAAGGCTTATATATTGGTAACACTCTAAAAGACAACAATGTAAACTAATCAAAATCAAATTCCATAGAAAAACTCTC
>JAZOBW010000137.1:0-7888 GCA_045596185.1 Acutalibacteraceae bacterium
ATACGCAGGTACCGTAACAAAAAATCTGCTTGATACATCAAGCCGATTTTTTAATTACTTTTATTTTTTGTTATCAATACGCTTTCTGATAATTCTATAAATCATAATACCAATCAGGCTTACCAATGCCGTTGCAGCAAAAACAATGATGGCGCGAATGTATTGTCGATTTACAAGTATATGCCCACCGTAGGTAGAGGTTATAATACTGGGCAAACGAGCAACCGAAGCAATAAACACCCAGTGCCCCAATTTCATATCAGTAATCCCGATAAAGTAGGAAAGCAGGTCTTTTGGCGTTCCGGGTATAAAGAAGATAATAAAAGTAACAGCATTAAGTTTTTTTGTGTTCTGCAAAAATTTAACCGAGCGAATCTTTTCAAGCGAAAAAAACACCTCTACCAACCGTATGCCGAAAGTGCGCACAAGCGCAAACACAATGAGACTTCCAAGTGTTATACCGATAACACATAATATGGTACCCTCAAAAGCGCCGAATGCATAACCTGCGCCTATTTCGAGCGGTTCCCCCGGTATTACTGCTACAACCACCTGAAACATCATCATTCCGATAAATATTACGGGCGCCATAATCCCTTTAGAATCGATCCAGTCCCGAAACCTTTCGGGTTGAGAAGCAAATTCTATCATCGGTTTACCCACAAACCAAAAAGCAGCACCCATAAAAATGCTAAAAATGAGCAAAGAAAATACACCAATGATGCGCTTTTGGGCTGGTGTAAAATGACCGTCTTCCTTAATCCCCATATTATTCCCCTACTGTTATTTTATTTCCTCTTTGACATCTGCCTTGAATTGTTCCCACTTATCCTCGTTGTGAACATAGTAAAGTGGACACTCTTTACCCGTTACATCGTAATGCCTGATTATGTCCTTTTCATCCAGATCAGAATTAGTGCATAGCCATGCGGTCAATTTAACAAGCGAGGAATATGCCGCTTCGCTGAATGCTCCGCTCTCATCCTCATGGCATACTTCAATAGAAATTGTATCCTTATTGCGGTGATTAGTGGCCGCAGATTTTTCATCAAGCGGAATACACTGAATAATTTCACCGTTTATTCCAATAACAAAATGTGATGATACCTGTGTGGAAGGTTTATTAAAATAATCACGGTTATTCTGTGCGGTAGAACCGGGATTTCCGGTATAATGAATGACAATATCCTTAACCTCGGTCAGAATAACCCCCGTTCTTGCAAGACCCACATTTATCAATTGAACATCAACATAATCAGGAACATCGAGACTTTTTATGTTGAGTTTTTGTGAATCGTCCTTCAAATTATAAAGGAGACTATCGGGACCTGCATAAAATGCCGTATATACAACTGCAACCGTTAAAACCAATGCAAAGCATACAATCGCAATAACAATGCGTTTTCTGCGAATTGCTTTTCTTTTTTGTCGGCGCCGTTTCAAAGCGTCAAGATTGGAGGTCTTTACCTCATACATAATAACACCTCTAAACAATTAAATCAAATATTATTTCTACTTTGAACAGATCTCCGTCAACGATAATGTTCATTTCTCCTCTTTGAAGTTCAACAAGACTTTTCGCAATAGACAGCCCTAAACCGCTGCCTTCGGTATTTCGGGAACGATCTCCCCTTACAAATCTGCCCATCAGTTCTTCACCCGATATATTTAGCGGAAATTTCGAAATATTTTTCAAAGAAATAATAGCCTTTGTATCGTTGCATTTCAGATCAAGATATACTCTGGTACCGTCCTGCGTATACTTGCATACATTGTTCATCAGGTTATCGAAAACCCTCCACAGGTAACGACCATCGGCATTTACGGTGACAGATTTTGGCAAATTAACAACCAGTTGCAAACCGCTTTTCTGCAGCCGTTCATCATATTCACCTACCGCCTGTGACAACATCACTGACATATCACACGGCGCAAGATTAACCGGTATGTTTCCGGTAGAAGCCTTAGAGGCTTCCACAAGATCTTCGACAAGTTTTTTAAGTCTAATCGACTGTCGGTCAATAACTTCGATATAGTCGTTTGCAGATTTATTTTCGATGGTTTCTTTTTTTAGCAGGTCCACATAGTTTATAATCGAAGTAAGCGGAGTTTTAATATCGTGCGACACATTGGTTATAAGTTCTGTTTTCATTCTTTCGCTTTTAAGTTTGTCCTCCAAAGCATTGGAAAAACCGTCACCGATGTTATTTATATTTTCACCCAGTGACCGAAGGTCGCCGTAAAGGTTATCGGTGGTCAAACGATATTCAACATCTCCGGATGCTATTCTTTCACTGTCTTTTTTCAGCCTGTTGATGTTTATCGCAGTAATCAACAGTGCAACCGCGATAACAATGCTTCTTATCAACCAGAAAATCAAAAGGTTATCTACTTCATACCTACAGAAAAATATCATCATAAACTCGATTGCTATAACAGCAAAAACAGCCAGAGCAGTCTTTGGTATGCCGGGCAATCCTAAAACTGCTTTTTTGACGGGTAAAAATATCCGTTTCAATACACCAAACAGGAAAATCGCCACTCGATATACAACGGTATTTTTGAAGAGCGTATTTGTTTTAATACGTTTTGCAACGCTTAGCAGATATCCCATTATCAAAAAATATGAAACTGTAAATTCAGCGACCGCCAGAATAACAACCACACGCCAATCAAAAAAATGCGCCACTAACATAATTTCGCAAATCACAAAAATAGCCAGTAGTGCGGTTAGCAGATCTATAGGCATTCTATCTACGGTATTCAACTGCGGTTTATTTTCAAAACGGACATATCCTGCCGAACAAAACATATATCCAATAAGGAATACTGAACTTGGAAGTGAAAATAAAGCGATAAAAATCATCCAGTATCGCAGTTTATAACCAAGATTTACTGCAGAATCAATAAGGAAAAATCTATCGGTAAATTCGAGGTTCCGCGGAATATACAAAGACACACTGTATATTCTGTCTTCTTGTGCCACTATAGGTATATCTTTATAATGGGTATACGTCTTTTTTACATCATCAATATCGTACACACTATATACACCGTTTTCCCTGAATTCTTCGCCGTCTTCGGTGAAATAAACGGTATCGGTCAATTTTTCACTGACATAACAAATATAATCTTCACCGTTATAACTATTATACACTTCCGTTCCCTGTTCATCATAAATTTGAATCTTTATATTTTTATCTTTATAATACGAATCAATCGTATCGGTATGAGCAAAATGCCAAAACGCATTATTGATTTCACTGTATGCAAAATTCTCAACCATTGATGTTTCAAGTGTAGAGAGGGGTCTTGTATAAAAATCAAAATATACCATAAAACCTATAGCAACCATAGATACGAGTGTAGCGGTGACGGTGAAAAATGAGGCTACCATCGCAATAATCTTCAATGCAAAATTGGTTTTTGCCATGTTCATACTATTCACCCTTTTCAAATTTATAGCCGTGCGCCCAAACCACCTTTACATATCTGGGTTCGGCAGGATTGATTTCTATCTTTTCGCGAAGATGGCGTATATGCACCGCTATTGCATTCTCAGAACCGAAACCGCCCGAATTATGTATCCTTGAATATATTTCCGATGGCGACATAACAACCCCTGCATTAGACATTAACAATTTCAATATTTCGTATTCTGTAGGAGTTAAGGATATATTTTCACCATCAACTGTAACCGATTTACTACGTTCACTGATCGTTACACCACCAATAGTAATTTCCGATTTAGAACGGCCTTCAATACTACCTCCCAGCCGTGTATAGCGGCGAAGTTGTGAACGCACACGTGCCAAAAGTTCAACAGGATTAAATGGTTTTGTAACATAGTCATCTGCACCTATATTCAGTCCCAATATCTTATCGGTATCTTCACTTTTAGCGGTAAGCAAGATAACCGGAATGTTGTATTTTTCCCTTATACGAACAAGTGCCTGTATCCCGTCCATTTCGGGCATCATAATATCCAGCAGCACAAGTTTAATATCTTCTTTTTCTATAACAGAAAGTGCCTGAACACCATTGTATGCACATACAACATCATAGCCTTCGGAACGCAGATAAATTTCTAATGCCGAAACTATATCTTTTTCATCATCACAAACAAGTATTTTCTCCATACCAAAACCTCCGACTATATTATAACTCAACAATCTTTAAGAAAAAAGGGAGTAAATCATTAAGAATTCTTTAATATTGAAATTATTGAAATTTGATGTTACAATATTATCATAATATATTTTATCTGAGGTTGCAATAATGAAACACGAAATACTTCTTACTGCGCCGCCCATAATACGCGATTTTCTTACATACAGCGAAACAATCAAAGGTAAATCTTCGCTGAGTGTTGAGGAATATTATCTTGACCTTACCATCTTTTTCAGATATATACTTCTTGTACGCGGAAAGGTGGATCCTAAAGCCGATTTCAATGAAATAAGCATTGAATCGATTGACGCAGAACTTATTTCCACAATAACCATTTCAGACCTGTATGCCTTTATCGTTTTTTGCAAAAATGAGCGTGGCAACAACGCTGCAACAAGAGCAAGAAAAACCTCTACCCTTCGCATATTCTTCAAATATTTGACTTCGCAGATACATCTGCTCGAGACCAATCCCGCAGAAATGCTCGAGTCTCCCAAAGTAAAACAGGCGCTTCCAAAACACCTGACGCTTGAAGAATCACTGGAGTTATTAAATGTAGTTGACGGTCCTTACAAAGAGCGTGATTACTGTATTCTTACCCTATTTTTGAACTGTGGTATGCGACTTTCGGAACTTTGCGGACTGAACATAACCGACATCCGTTCCGATGGAACTCTAAGACTGCTCGGTAAAGGTAACAAAGAAAGAATGGTATATCTTAACGATGCCTGTCGCCGTGCCGTTGAAGATTATCTTGCCGTGCGTCCTACCGAAGGTATACTCTACACCGACAGAAATGCGCTTTTTATAAGCCGCAACAACAAGAGGATTAGCAATAAAACGGTTCAGCACATTGTTAAAAAATACCTTGAAATGGCTGGTCTTGGAGGCCAAGGCCTTTCAACACATAAATTACGGCACACTGCCGCAACGCTTATGTATCAGCACGGTAATGCCGATATACGGGTGCTTAAAGACATTCTGGGACATTCAAATCTGGGCACTACACAAATATACACCCATATTTCAGACTCTCAAATTAAAAACGCAATAGAAAATAATCCCCTTGCAAATGCAAAAAAGAAATAATTATAATGGGCGTGATATGATGAAAATTCGGTTTTATAGAGCAATATTACTAAGTTTTCTAATTATATTTACCATCGTCGGATGTAATAAAACTGAGGAAATACCGTTATCTTCTAAGCCCGTAATTAGCACCGACATTCCTGTAGAAGATACAGAAAGCGCTGTAGAAAGTGACTCGCAATCACCTATGGAATCCAAAGCACAAAAGCCTGTGTATATTGCGGTTGAAGGTATTGCTCTAAGCAAATATTCGGTTACCCTTATGCAAGGCTCCAGCGATATGCCGATAGTCACAATGCACCCTAATAATGCCACCAACAAGGCAGAAATATGGACAAGCAGTGATACCTCAATTGCCACCGTTAACAACATCGGCAGAATAACGGGTGTTGGTGTTGGAAACTGTATAGTTACAGTTCGTTCGGCAGATAATCCAAATGTCTTTGCAGACGTTTCAGTCACTATCACCCCCTATATTGCTCCGGTAGAGCCCGAGATTACGTATATTAACGGTATTCTGCTTGTGAATAAAACATATCCCCTGCCAAGTACTTACAATCCAGGTGTTGACCCAACCGCAAATGCCGCTTTGCAGGAAATGTTTGCCGCCGCCAGACTAGAAGGTTTTGAGCTTTTCGTCAAATCTGGATTTCGCAGCTATTCAACCCAGAAAAGCCTTTATAACGGTTACGTCAGAAGAGACGGCGCAGCCGCTGCCGACCGATATTCCGCAAGAGCAGGTCACTCTGAACATCAAACAGGACTAGCATTTGATATTAATAAGGCGCATTCAAGCTTTGCAGGATCTCCCGAAGCGAATTGGCTTGCGGCAAACTGCTATAAATACGGATTTATTATTCGGTATCCTGAGGGCAAAGAAGCAATAACAGGCTATATTTACGAGCCGTGGCATGTCAGATACCTTGGTGTTGAAACCGCAACAGCAGTATACAACAGCGGTCTTTGTCTTGAAGAATATTTAGGTATCACTTCAAGTTATCAATAATGTAAATAGTAAAGCGAAATGCAACATAACCACAGAGAGGACAGCAAACGCTGTCCTCTCTAAAATTTTTACTTAATCCGTCAACACAATAGAACCGTCTCCTTGTCTCCTCCAAGTCGGTTTCGAGCAGTTATTTTGTTACGGGTCTCCACCTATGTTTTCTCAAAAAAACAGCAAAAAACTCCGCTTAGCACCTTATAAGGCGCCAAGCAGAGTTCTATTTTTTATAAAATTATGCAAACAAGTCCGTTACAACCATCGTTTATAACACGTTCTATCGTTTCCTGAACACGCATACGCGCATCAATCGGCATTCGGGCAAGTTTAGTGTGCAGTCCCTCGTTTACAAGTTCGTGCAAAGATTTACCGAAAATGTTTGAATCCCAAATTTTTACGGGGTCCTCCTCAAATTCACTAAGTAGATACATTATAAGGTCCTCTGACTGCTTTTCGCTACCAACAATAGGACTTACCTCTGTGGTAATATTTGCTTTCATAAGGTGTATTGACGGTGCAGATGCCCTGAGTCTTACACCGTAACGACCGCCCTGTTTTACTATTTCCGGCTCTTCAAGGCTTAATTCCTCTATTGCCGGCATAACGATACCGTAACCGGTTGCTTCGACCTCGTCGAGTGCATCTTTAACTCGCATATACTCCGATTTAATCTTTGCAAGTTCTGAAATACTGCTCATAAGTTCCTGCTCATCTCGGATAGCAAGACCGGTATTTTCGGCAAGTACCTTATAGAATAATGGCTTTTTAACATCGATCTCTATCTTCGCGCTTCCCTCGCCCAGATCAATAGAATTGACACGGGCATCATCCACATATTGGCTGTCTGAAAACAGATCTCCAATTTCGTTTACATCTCTTATATGCACTATATTAGATGCAAATTTCTTTATCGATTCCGTAAGATCTGAACGCAACCAGTGCTCTACCGGCAGTGTATTTATCCAACGCGGGAAGTTTATGCATATCTCACGAACAGGAAATTCAAACAGTATACGGGAAAGTATAAGTCGAATATCCTCTTCGGTAAGTTCAAGACAGTTCACCGGTATTACGGGAACTCCATATTCCTCACACAGTTCATCCGCCGTTTCAAGCGCGCTTTCGGATTCGGGGTACATACAGTTAAGCAGTACAATAAAGGGTTTATTTATCTCTTTTAACTCGTCGATTACCCTTTTCTCTGCCTCGGCATACTCTTCACGGGGAATATCGCTTATACTTGCATCGGTTGTAATTACCAATCCTATTGTGGAATGTTCAGTTATAACCTTGCGTGTTCCTATTTCTGCCGCCATATTAAACGGTATGGGTTCCTCGTACCACGGAGTCATCACCATTCTTGGACGATCGCCCTCAATATAGCCGAGTGCACTGGGAACGATATATCCCACACAGTCTATAAGGCGCACATTCATTCCTGCATTATTATCAAGGCTTATCGAAATACCCTTTTCCGGTATAAATTTCGGTTCGGTAGTCATAATTGTTCTGCCCGAAGAAGATTGCGGAAGTTCGTCGTTTGCCCGTTCTTTTTCATATTCTTCCGATATATTCGGCAGAACCAGTTTATCCATAAATTGTTTTATAAAGGTGGATTTACCCGTG
>JAZOBW010000138.1:0-2183 GCA_045596185.1 Acutalibacteraceae bacterium
TTCGTTATAAAGGTCGTTACCTTCACGGGTACGCTCACCTACACCTGTAAATACAGAAAGACCGCCGTGTTGTTTGGCAATATTGTTTATCAGTTCCATAATAAGAACTGTTTTTCCAACACCCGCACCGCCAAAAAGGCCGATTTTACCGCCCTTTGAAAACGGACAGATAAGGTCGATGACCTTGATGCCGGTTTCCAGCATTTCCGTAGATGTTGAAAGTTCACTGTAAGTTGGTGCACTGCGATGAATATTCCAGTGCTCACCGTTAAAATCAAAAGGTTGATTATCGACCGTATCACCAAGAACATTGAAAATCCTACCGAGCGTTTCCCGTCCTACAGGAACACTGATAGGTTTTCCGGTATCAGCAACAGGTGTTCCCCTTTTTAGTCCATCGGTAGAGGACATAGCGATACATCTTACAACATTATCACCGATGTGTTGAGCAACCTCAACGGTCAGCGTTTTGTCGCCGTTTTTCATCGTCAATGCATTATAAATTGCAGGTAATGAACCTTTTTCAAAACAAACATCAACTACAGGTCCCATAACCTGAGATACGTTTCCGTTTGCAAAATCAGACATCAGTTTTTTCTCCTCTCACGAGTTATACACCGCTACCGGCAACAATTTCGGTTATTTCCTGAGTAATAGCACCCTGTCTTGCACGATTATACTTCAAACCAAGATCATCAAGAATAACCTGTGCATTCTTACTTGCACTATCCATTGCAACCCTTCTTGCGGCAACCTCACACGCAAAACTTTCCTTTACGCACGAAACAATCATTCCTGAGATATATTCAGGAATCAATGCATCAAGTACAGTCACCTCGTCCGGCTCGAAAATCGCCGTTTTTGGCGAATTACCCTCAGCAGTAGTAATGGGCAACAACCATTTAACATACGCTTCCTGAGACATCAAAGAATGGTATCGTGTACATACAATACCGAATCTATCAAATTTCCTTTCGGAAAAATCACTGCATATTTCATCGGCAATATTTCGCGCATCAGCATATGTGAATTTTTCAGCAAGAAGTATATCGCCACCGTAACGCTCACAAGCGCGTTTTCCGATCGGTATTACCGACGCATCGGTATACCCACGCATAAGGCGAAAAATATTTGCATTATATCCACCTGCAAGACCTCTGTCACCGGCTATTACTATCAAGCGTGTTCTTTGGGACTGCCTTATGGCCATATAAGGACTTTTCTGGCATTCTTTGAAGCGCGAAAGTTGTTCAACAGTTTCAGCAAGGGTATTTGAATATTCAATACCTTTTATCATAGTATCGGTGGCACGGCGAATCTTTGAAGACGCCACCAATCCCATGGCCTTGGTTAAATGAAGGGTTGAATCAACACTCTTGATGCGAATACGCAGTTGTTTAATATCGGCACCCATTGTGTCACCTCTTCATTTCTGAAAGCGCAGATTTCAGTTCCTCAATATCCTCATCTGACCAAAAACCGTTTTCAATACGTTCCAACAGACTGAAGTATTTATTTTCCAGCAATCTGTATAGATCTAGTTCGTATTCCTTAATTTTTTCAACCGGAACATCATCAAGATATCCCCTTATAACGGCAAATACAATAGCAACCTGAAGGCCAACACGGACCGGAGAATTTTTGCCCTGTTTGAGTACTTCGACAATTCTCTCACCTAAAGCAAGTCGTTTTTTGGTATCGGCATCAAGATCGCTGCCGAACTGGGCGAAAGAACGTAATTCACGGTACTGTGAATAAAGAAGTTTCAACTCACCCGAGATTTTCTTCATCGCCTTCAACTGCGCAGAGCCGCCAACACGGCTGACAGAAATACCGGGATTTATTGCAGGCATAATTCCGGAATGGAATAATTCGGTTTCAAGAAATATCTGACCGTCGGTTATAGAAATAACATTTGTAGGAATATAAGCAGATACATCGCCTGCCTGCGTTTCGATAATAGGCAGAGCGGTTATTGAGCCGCCACCGTACTCGGGAGCAACACAGGCTGCCCTTTCAAGCAGTCTTGAATGAAGATAGAAAACATCACCGGGATATGCCTCTCTGCCGGGAGGACGACGAATAAGCAGCGAAAGTGCGCGATAAGCAACGGCGTGTTTTGAAAGGTCATCATAAATAATCAGAACATCCCTGCCCTGCTCACGGAAATACTCTGCCATTGC
>JAZOBW010000139.1:0-19038 GCA_045596185.1 Acutalibacteraceae bacterium
CGACCGTTTTGTTTATGAATGTATGCAGAAGAACGACTACTGCCTCGGCGGTGAACAGTCGGGTCATATAATTCTCAAAAAGTATGCTACCACAGGCGATGGTCTGCTCACGGCAATTATGATTGCAGAGGAAATTTGTGACAGCAAATCCACACTTTCAAAACTTGCCGAACCGGTAAAGACCTATCCGCAGTATACAAAGAATATCCGCGTTAAAGACAAGGCGGCTGTTTTAAGCGATGAAGCGGTTCTTAAAGAAAAGGCAGAGGTTGAAAAACTTATTAACTCAAAGGGCAGGGCGCTGCTTCGCCAAAGCGGCACCGAGCCGGTTATTCGTGTTATGATAGAGAGCGAAAGCGAGGCGCGTTGTGTTGAGTACGCCGAGCGTATCGCAAATGTAATAATTGAAAGGGGACATAGCGTTGAATAAACAGGTTAAAACAAAGGAATTATACGATTGCAAAACACCTTATCTTACCGAACTCTTTGACGGAGCAGAGTATCCTTGGGAAATTCTTCCCAATATAAAGGATTATATAAAAGCGCTGATTGAGAAGGGAATAGAAGGATTTACCGAAATTTCGGACGGCGTTCTTGTGGGTGAGAATGTAAAGATCTATCCCACCGCTACCATCGAAGCACCTGCTATTATAGGTCACGGTACCGAAGTTCGTCCCGGAGCGTTTATAAGAGGCAGCGTTATTACCGGTGCCAACTGTGTTCTCGGTAATTCAAGCGAACTTAAGAACTGTGTTTTGCTTGATAAGGTTCAGGTTCCGCATTATAATTATGTTGGCGATTCGGTACTCGGCAATCATGCCCATATGGGTGCAGGAACCATCTGTTCCAACCTTAAATCGGACGGTAAGCCCGTGGTTGTTCACGGCGATGAGGATTACCCCACAGGACTTAGAAAGGTTGGCGGTATTCTTGCAGACGGTGCCGATGTCGGATGCGGCAGCGTTATAAATCCCGGAACGGTTATCGGCAAGGACACTTCGGTTTATCCGCTTACCTCGCTTAGAGGTGTATACCCCGGTGGTTGTATCGTTAAGGCTACCGATAAGGTGGTAAAAAGAATAATTAAGGATTAAATTAAAATTTAATAATATTTTGGAGGTCTTTTTTATGAAATTCATTACAGTTGATTCCTATGAGAAACTCAGCCGCAAGGCAGCAAACATTATTGCTGCACAGATCATTTCAAAACCCAAGAGCATTCTTGGTCTTGCAACTGGTTCTTCGCCCCTCGGCACATACGCAAGACTTGTAGAAATGTATAAGGATGGCGATATCGATTTTTCCGAGGTTACATCTGTAAACCTTGACGAGTATGTAGGACTTACCGGTGAGAACGACCAGAGTTATCGTTATTTTATGGATAACAATCTATTTAAGTTTGTAAATATTGACCCTGCAAAGACCTATGTTCCAAACGGTTGTGCAGAGGATCTTGCTAAAGAGGGTAAGGAATACGATCAGCGCATCGCTGATTTTGGCGGCATCGATCTTCAACTTCTTGGTATCGGACTTGACGGTCACATCGGCTTTAACGAGCCCGATGATGCATTCACTGCCGAGACCCACCGTGTAGTTCTTGATCAGTCCACAATTGAAGCAAATGCTCGTTTCTTTGCTAATGAGGACGAGGTGCCGAAGGAAGCTATCACTATGGGTATGCTTTCGATTATGCAGGCTAAAAAGGTTCTTCTTATTGCTAACGGCAAGAATAAGTATGAAATCGTGCAGAAGGCTTTCTACGGTCCTATCACACCGGAAGTACCTGCCTCCATTCTGCAACTTCACCCCGATGTAACAGTTATATACAGCGAAAACTGATAACGCTTTGAAATCCCGAATGGTAACATTCGGGATTTTTTGCTATTGATAGATTGGTGTATAATTGGAATTATATTTAATAAGTGGTGATTTGTGTGTCTGTATTTGAAAAAATATATGAGGTAGTAAGTAGCATACCCGAGGGAAGCGTTGCAACCTACGGACAGGTAGCGGCACTTGCAGGTAATCCACGATGGGCAAGGGTAGTGGGTTATGCACTTCATGTAAATCCGATGCCGTATATAATCCCTTGCCATAGAGTAGTAAACCGCGAGGGTAGAGTGGCAGAAGGCTTTGCCTTTGGCGGCGGTGATGCTCAAAGAGATTTGCTCGAGCGTGAGGGTATTGTGTTTGAGGTTGACGGTCATATTGATCTTAAAAAATACGGCTGGATAAAACCTGACAAAAACAGTTGAAAATGTCTGTATTTATATTGACTTTTAGTGCATTTTTATATACAATTCAGGTGGGAATACACTAAATTGTATTCTCTTAAAAAAGTGAATTGGAAGTGTGGTTTATGAAAATTACAATAAGCCAAGAAAAGGTTGTTTATCAAGGGAAGCCATATGAAGAATGTGTTTGGGGAGAAATACAGTTTCCCGCGCTTTATAAAACTGTCGGCGGCGATTTCGCTGTTGCAGTACAGACCTTCGGCGACTTGGTAGAAAATCACGGAAATGATAATTTTGTTTGGGTAGCATCAAAAGACGGTGAAAATTGGAGTCCTACCGATTCTTCTGTAAAAAATGATTTTGAGGGACTTCTTCTTCCAAATGGCGACAGAATAGCATACGGCTTTACCGTGCCGCCCGTAATTGTTCCCGTCTCGGAACTTAAGCCCTCACGATATGCAAGGGCGTTTTTGCCTGGTGATAAAAGCGAAAAATGTGCCGACGGCAATTGGCCATACCCGATTTTTTCTTTTGTAGATGTGTTTAAGAACGAGCGCAGAATCTACGATGTTGACACTCTTCCTGACGGTATAATCAAAAAGGAATGGACTATTTCCCGAAAGAAAAAGGGAGATAGTGAATACAGGGTAGAAAAGGTACCCTTTGAATTTCCAAATATGTCTGTTTGGGGCTCCGTTTCGAATGGTAATATGGTTATTTCACGACCTGCGCCATTCTGCGGATTAAAACTTGATAGGGAAGGTAATGTGTGGGGAACTACATATATTGGTCCCCATATAAATCCATACACCCGTGGTGTTGATATGTTCGGTGCAGTAGTTCTTTTTAAGTCTACCGATAATGCCCATTCCTTTAAGCTTACGGGATATATTCCTTTCAGTCCCGATACCTTCAAGCATCCAACCTCATATCTTGGTGGCGGTTTTAACGAATCGGATATTGAGTTTATGGATGACGGTTCAATAATAGTATTTTTAAGAACTACCGATGTTGCAATGGGCGGTCCCGAATGGAACACTATGTATTTTGCCCGTTCGACCGATGGTGGTAAAACATTCAGTGAACCCGCAGAATTCGATTCCTTTGGTGTTTTGCCAAAACTTTTGAAGTTGGATTGCGGTGCTACTATTCTTGCTTACGGTAGACCGGGTATATATGTTCGTGCTACCGATGATATTAAGGGTATTGAGTGGGGTGAACCCGTAGAAATAATGACAGCCGATGACCGCAGCTCACTTATGAACAATCCGCCTGAACATGCTGATTTTCATCAGTGGGCAGGCTCCTGCTGTTATACCTCTATGGTGCCCATAGATGAAACTCACGCGCTTATAGTTTATGCTGATTTCTTTTATCCAGATGCAACGGGTGAAACCAATAAAAAATTCAAAACAATCCTTTCACGTATAATAACTGTTGAAAAATAATATTACGGTGTGGCGATTTTTCGTCACACCGTTTATTAATATACTTTTTAAATTACTTTTATATTTGTTGCAAGAAGTACTTTTTTATTATATAATTAATTAGATTTGTGAGGTGCTTGAGATGATACTTAACCTTATTCATAGACCCGGTGATAATAAAAAGTACGAAATGTTCAGATTGCAACAGAAGTTTGCCCATGAACTTGGCTTAAAAGTTACCATTCTTGTCCCGTTTGTTTTGCCAGAGAGAACGATGTTGTTTTAAGACTGCATAATGACGGTATCTATTACTGTGTTAAATGTAGTTTTTCGGGAAATGAAAACGATATCCGTGAAATGTATGCAGATTTAAAGAAAAAGTATAGAATGATGACCACAAGAATAACGTTGGAAGATTTATAAATGTTTTAGAAATTGGTAAAGTTTGAAATAAAGGGATGATTTAGATGAAACCATCACAGATTTACAATGCCTTAGAAATATGTCCCGTTGTTGCCGCTGTCAGAAAAGAGAATTTTGACGAAGCGATTAACTCGCCAGCAGAGGTTATTTTTCTTCTTGAAGGCAGTGTTATGACACTTTGCGAAAAAATAGAGGCGGCACACCAAAAAGGGAAGATGGTGCTTGTACATATTGACCTTATAAAGGGAATAGGTAAAGATAAGTGTGGAGTTGAACTTTTGCATAGTTTTGGCGCAGATGGAATTATCAGTACCCGTGCGCAACTTATAAAATTTGCAAAGGAAATAGGCATTATAGCCGTTCAACGGTGTTTTGCGGTTGATTCACAGGGCGTGGGCAGTGTAAAAGAGATGATAAATACGGCAAATCCCGATTTTATTGAAATAATGCCCGGAGTGATAACCAAGGTGATTTCTGATTTTGCTCTTGATAATATTCCCGTAATTGCAGGCGGTCTTATTGAAACAAAGGCAGAAGTGACTGCGGCGCTCAGTAGCGGAGCAGCGGCGGTATCAACGGGCAAAAATGAATTATGGTATGCATAAAAATAAAAAATCCTTGCACATCAATGTGCAAGGATTTTTGCTCTTTACATACATTATTTTGCAGTTACATTCTGTTGTTTGAGAGCAGCACGGGTTTTGCGAATCTCACCAAGGTTTGCGGTAAGGCCTTCGTCTGCGCGGCGCATAATGTCGTCAACAAAGTCCTGAGCAGCCTTGCGCATATCGCGGCTCTTGCTCTGTGCATTGGAAATGATTTCGGTTGCCTTTTCATTTGCAAGTTTTACAATTTCTTCCTGTGCTACCATTGCCTTTGCACGTTCTTCGGCATTGCGGATAATGCCGTCAGCCTCACGTTTTGCATTAGTTATGATCTCTGCACGGTCGGCAACGATGCCGCGTGCCTGTTTAATTTCGCTGGGGATATTAAGACGAATGTCATCGATAACTGCGCGCAGTTTTTCAATATCAACCACCGTTTTTTTGCCGGGAATTTTAATACCGCTGTCCAAAACCTCGTCAAATTGTTCAAGTAATTCATCAAGTGTCATTTTATTCATCCTCCGTTTTAATATTTACTTTTTTGATAATCGCGTAACTATATCGTCGTGAATGATCGCAGGTATAAAATCGGATATATCACCGTTCATACTTGCAATTTGCCTGACGATACTGGAACTCAAATACATATTTTCCGCTCTTGTTGTAAGGAACAGAGTTTCAATATTCGGATTGAGTTTTTTATTGGTAAGCGCCATCTGGAATTCGTATTCGAAATCCGACATAGCACGTAAACCCTTTATTATAGCGCAAGCACCACGCATTTTCGCATAATCTGCGAGAAGACCATCGTATGTATCAACCTCGACATTGGGAAGATCAACAATACTTTTTTCAATAAGTTTTTTTCTTTCTTCGGGCGAGAATAAGCATTGTTTATTTGCGTTGTTCATCACAACAACGATTATTTTATCAAACATAGCGGCAGCGCGTGTGATGATATCAAGATGCCCCAGTGTGATAGGGTCAAAACTGCCCGGACAAACGGCAATCTTCATCTTCAAACCCGTTCGCCTGCCTTTCTGTATATTGTAACATTGATTTTTCCGTAACGCAATAGACGATTTGCAGAAAAATCCATTATTGATTCGGGAAGGGTAATGTCAGATGGGTGTTCACACACGATAATTCCGTAATCACTCATAATTCGGCAGACCGAAGTAAGGGCTTTTTCAAGAATATCCGCGTGGTAAGGCGGATCAAGAAAAGCAATATCGAACTTATCAGTACTCCGTGCCGTAAACATAGAATAGTCCGAGCGAATAAGCGTAGCGTTGTCCTCAAAATCGGTACCTTTAAGATTGGTGCGAACCGTGTCAAGAGATACCTTTGAAGCGTCAACAAAGGTGCAACGGTCGGCACCGCGACTGAGTGCCTCGATGCCCATTTGTCCGCAACCGGCAAAAAGATCAAGCACCCGTCTGCCTTCGATATCAAATTGAATCGAACTGAAAATACCCTCTTTAACCTTTTCGGATGTCGGCCTTACCAGGTCGTTACCCGGAACTGTTACAAGGCGTTTGCCTCTGGCAGAGCCTGTGATAATGCGCATACGGACATACTCCCAAATATAATATAGCAATTATATTATCCCACTAAATGATATGTTTTGTCAATACCCAATTTTAATATATTATAAAATAAATAATGGGAGCCGTTTTTCGTTGACAAAAAAATTAAAATATGATAATATAAATAAAAATGTTGAAAAAAGGTGAGAAGGTTCGATTTATCGTAGGATAGATCGCCCTGAAATGTAAATTGGCTTTGTTTTTGTCACAAGGTCATTTTTTATTATTATTCGCTTTGCGGTCGATTTTTAGAGGAGGTTCAAAAAATGGATTACAGTCAACTTTTGAAACAGGTGGTAAATACAGCAGGCGGTATTTCCGATAATCGCCCTATGACCATTGAAAAAATACTTTGTGTTCTTATTTCGCATATCCATCGGTCTGAAGATGGTAGTTTTGCAGCCTTCAAACGGTTTATGGCGCGGTTTAATGTAGATGCACAGACCCTTGTAAAGGCATTCGATGCACATATACAGTCTTGCAATTGTACACCGCTGGACGGTAAATATCTTGAAAGAATATTGTCGTATGCAGAAGAATATTCGCAGCAGAACAATATTCCCGTAGTTCTTGCCAATGCTGTTTTGTGGTTTGCTCTTGAAAATTGCAACTCGGCTTTGGAGTTGATTTTTGCTCAAAGCGGCATTTCGCTTTCCAAAGAAAATATTTCTGCTTTCAAACCCGCCGATATTTTGAGTGACAGTTTAGAATATGAAGCAAGACCTACCATAACTAACGAGACCGATACTTCTGCACAGCAACCAGCCCGTAAAATTGTGATAGAAGGCGCTGCTACGCCCGAAACACTCCCAAAGGCGGAAAATGAAAAAGCCCCGGATAAAACTGAAACAAGTATTGCAAAACTGATTGCCGAAACCAAGAAAATACAAGATGTATTGCTTTCGTCGGTTTTCGGTCAGGACAATGCAGTCAGTGTTTTCGCCACGGGTTATTTCCAATCACAACTTCTGGCTATAACAGATAAGAAGCGCCAGAAACCTGCCGCAACCTTCCTTTTTGCAGGCCCTCCCGGAGTGGGTAAGACCTTCCTTGCGGAAAAGATAGCCGAAACATTAAACCTTCCGTTTTTACGCGCAGATATGAGTGAATACTCTACTGCCGATGCGGCGGTGGAATTTTGCGGAAGTGACAATGTTTATAAAAACGGCAAATGTGGTAATATAACCGGATTTGTTGAAAAAAATCCCCGTTGTGTACTGCTTTTTGATGAGATAGAAAAGGCCCATATAAGTGCCATCCATCTATTTTTGCAGATGCTTGATGCAGGCCGTTTGCGCGACAACTTTACCGATAATGAAGTATCCTTTAAGGATGCTATTATAATAATTACAACCAATGCCGGCAGAACAATTTATAAAGAGACCGACGCTACCGATTTTTCGGGCCTTTCCAGAAAGATAATTCTTAAATCTTTGGGTAATGATATTAATCCGTCTACCGGCACGCCGTATTTCCCTGCAGCCCTTTGTTCAAGATTCGCTTCGGGAAATGTTGTTATGTTCAACCATATTACCGCTCATAATCTTCGCTCTATCGCCAAGCGCGAGGTTTTAAGGCACGCCGAAAACTTCAAGCGTGAAATGGGTATCAATGTCGAGATAGACGAACTTGTACATACCGCACTCCTTCTTGCCGAAGGCGCCACCGCTGATGCCAGAACGGTGCGCGGTAGGGCAGAAGCATTTTTTGATGATGAACTTTACGAACTGTTCAGACTGGTAGACGGCACCGCCTGCTCTATCGACAAAATCAGAACTATTAAGTTCAGCGTCAACCTGCCTGAATCCGATAGCGAGATTGTTTCGCTTTTCAAAAATACCGAATGTTCCAATATCGTACTATTCAGCAAGAACACTGAAAAATATACAGATCTGCAGTCGCAACTTTTCAACATTACAGCATTTAGCGAGGTTGATAAGGCCGCTAAACACATCAAAGAAAACGATGTTAAGATGGTATTTGTTGACCTGATGTCGGGAGTATGTGAAGCAGAACTAGATTATCTTAATATTGAAGACGCACAGTCCGATGCCCGTGATTTTATGAAGTGGATGTTGGAGGCTTTTGCCGAAATACCCGTATATCTTATTGAAAGCGCTGAAAGGAAATACAGTGTTGAGGAAAAGTTTTCCTTTATCCGTCAGGGTGTTCGTTCTACAGTGGATTTCAGCGATCCTTCTAATGTTAAGCAAACGGTTGAAAAACTCTGCGGTATTATCCATCAGCAGGATAGTATGAACGCCCTTGCAAAAGCAAACAAACTTGTAAGTTATAATACATCACAGCGTTTGGTAGAGGACTCCACGGTTGCCGAAATAGGACTTTTTGATTTTCAACTTAAGGTTGCTGTGGATGCCGAAGATTCGGGTAATATACTCAGTAATGTATCAAAACCCGATGTAAAATTCGATCAGGTAATAGGTGCCGACGACGCTAAGGAAGAACTTAAATATTTTGTAGAATATCTTAAAAATCCGAAAAAATTCATAGGCACCGGTGTACAGCCACCTAAGGGTGTTATTCTCTACGGACCTCCCGGAACGGGTAAAACAATGCTTGCAAAGGCTATGGCGAGCGAATCGGGTGTTACCTTTATTTCGGCAGAGGGAAATGAATTTCTTAAAAAATATGTTGGCGAAGGACAGGAAAGGGTGCACGAACTTTTCAAGATAGCGCGTAAATATGCCCCGTCGGTACTTTTCATTGACGAGATAGACGCTATCGCGAAGGAAAGAAAAGGCGGCGATAATTCTTCGGGAGCGGAGGCTACGCTTACAGCCTTCCTTACCGAGATGGACGGATTCAAGAAGGACCCCAAAAAACCGGTATTCGTACTTGCCGCAACCAACTTTGATGTTGAGCCTGGCAGCAGTAAAAGTCTGGATCCTGCTCTTATGCGTCGATTTGACAGAAGACTGTATATTGATCTTCCCGACAGAAAAGCGCGTGAAAAGTATCTTGATATGAAGATTGGTAAGAATAAACTTTTCAATATAAGTCAAGAGATGAAGGATAACATTGCAATGCGTTCCGCCGGTATGAGTCCGGCACAGTTGGAATCGGTTGCTGAACTGGCACTGCGTATGGCGCTGAGAACAGGCAAGACCTCTGTAACCGACGATGTGCTTGAGGAGGCATTTGAAACCTTTAACAGCGGTGAAGAAAAGCACTGGGATATTTCTCAACTTGAAAGAACCGCCAGACACGAGGCAGGACACGCTTTCCTCTGTTGGCATAGCGGCGAGACACCTTCCTATCTTACCATAGTTGCCCGTTCTAATCACGGCGGTTATATGCAGCACGCCGATAATGAGGGTAAGGCTCTTTATACCAAGGATGAACTTCTTGCAAAGATAAGAACTTCTCTTGGTGGTAGAGCATCGGAAATTGTATATTACGGTGAGAGAGAAGGACTTTCTACCGGTGCGTCGGGTGATTTGAACAGTGCAACAAATATTGCAAAACATATTGTCTGCTCGTACGGTATGGATGAAAAATTCGGACTTGCCACCTGCAACGAGGCAGTTATGTCAGACGCGGTAAGAGATGCGGTGAACAGTATTTTGTCTGAAGAGATGAAAAAGGCAATCTTGATAATTACAGAAAACAAAAACCGTATTGACAGATTGGTCACCTATTTGCTTGAAAAGAATCATATGACCGGTGACGAGATCAGCAGTATCTTGTCGGAATAAAAATAGTTTTATAGGCGGGTTTTATCGTATCATTATTCGGTGATATTACTTCAAATTTGCGATTCAGATTTATAAAAAAACTATATAATATTATTTCGCAGTTGAATGGAATGTCATTGGCTCTTGCCAGATTTTATCTAAACCGTACAGTGCGCAGCGATGAAAAGAGAACAACGCCCTGCCTTGTTCCGTATTCATATCTGCCCGAAGAAGAGTGCGATTATGATCGCAATACCGCAATGGAAACTATAAAATTGATAATTGCTTTAGGATATAAGATTCAAAAGTAATTATATATGGAGAATTTTAATGACGGATATCGATTTTAACGAACAGTCACCCGAGTCTCTGCGCGAGATCGGCAAAATGCTTTGTTTTGGCGAGGAGTCGACTCCCGAGTCCAGAAAAGAAGGTTTAAGATGCATAAATATTGCTTCAAACAGAAACGACGGTGAAGCACAGTATCTTATGGGAAGATTTTTTCTGGACGGAGTAATTAAATCTACCATAGGCGATTCTGTGCGCATAGGAATGAACTATTTGTATGATGCCGCCAAAAATGGATTTTCCTCTGCACGGGCATATCTGAATGCATACTGTAAACAAAGGTATAACGATACTATAGGTACTGTCGCTGCGGTAGAAGGGAAACCTCTGTGTGATTTTAGCGGTAAAAGGATAGTAATTGATCGCAAGGGAATCAGAACCCCGATTGATGCTAAATTACAGTTTGTAAACGGTGAGAATGTACTGACACTTAGCACCAACATTTCTTTTTTGAAATTGGAAGACGGTATGACGAATCCGGATAAATTTTATGATGCTGTTGTTGAAGGGATAAGAGAGTGGGCAGGCGACTACATAGTGTTCGGAGGTCAGCGCCTTAAGGTTATTATTCATCTTACATTTGAGGAAAGAATATTTGACTATGTGGGTATTATTCCGGTAACGGGATCACTCACACAAAAGGTCGAAGGAATGGGTAAGGTGTTTGAACAAATCAATCCCAACAACCAAACAATTGATTTGATACGGCAGAAGCGATCATTTGCTGCTATAGGGTTAAGAAAATGGTCGGTTACCAGTAGAAAGATAATATTTATCCAAAGTAAAAACGGCAGATTTGATGATTATAATGAAATAAAAGCGGTTGCCAAGCACGAATTTGGTCATGCGCTGGGTCTAGGAGATTTGTATGAAAGTCCTTCGGACGGACTTGAAGGGGTTGAAACAGGAAAATATAAGGAATTAGACTGTTTTGTTATCGATGATAAATTTTATAATTTGGTTATGTGCGAACATCACGGTCCTATAAGTAATAATGATATTGAAATGGTGGTTCTTGCCTTCAGCAAAAATAAGATACAGGAATACCAGATGGGACCGCGAAGCAAAAAAATTTCAGAAGCATTGGGAAGGGGAAATTAGAATGAGTAATATAAAAAACAAGGTAGAATCTTTCAAATTGCAGTTTGAAAAATTCCTAATAGGCTGTGATTCCGTGGAAGAACAGGGTATGTGGAACAAGGAAGAATACGGTGAAATGGAAACCTATTTTACCGTTGATCTTACCGGAATTATAATTCACCTAATTGCATCGGATGGTGAAATAACCGAAAAAGAGGCTGGATATCTTAATGATTGTTTCGGTTTTACATATACCGCCGAGGAACTGAAAAGTATATATAACGAGTTCGGTGATGCCTTTGCTTCACTTTTTGATGAGGACATTACCGGTGGTTTTGCGTTGCTTAAGGCGATCAACAGAAAACTCGCTCAGGCTTATGTGAATATGCTGGTTACCGTTTGTGAAATAGTGGCCGAAAGCGATCTGCAGATAAAAGATGCAGAAAAGGATATACTTGAAAAGCTTAAATTGATAAGCATTTAATGTTTTTGTTAAAAAATGCTTGATTTTTCAGTTGTCTTGTGATATTATATTAAAGCATTTGATTTCACCTTACCTCAAAGGTGGGTTTGATGCCGAATAATAATCGACATTAAAGCGGGTGGTCCTCTGTCTGTGTAGGCATGAACACTTGATAAAGTCAGAGAGGAAATTATCATGGATGCAGTAAAAGAAATCACTCAGGGTATGCTTAAAGAAAATGCCCCCGAAATTCTTATCGGTAGCACCGTAAAGGTTCACGTAAGAATTAAAGAAGGCGAAAAAGAAAGAATTCAGATTTTTGAAGGTACCGTTATCGCAAAGAACAACAGCGGTATTGCAGAAACTTTCACCGTTCGCCGTGTTTCTTACGGCGTTGGCGTTGAGCGTGTATTCCCGCTCCATTCACCCATCGTTGATAAGGTTGAACTTGTCAGAAAGGGTAAGGTTCGCCGTTCAAAACTTTACTATCTGCGTGACAGAGTCGGTAAAGCTGCCAAGGTTAAGGAACTTATTGGCTAATAATGTGATGAGAAGGGGGACGGGGTTTATTGCCTTGTCCCCTTAATTCTATTGTGAGGTGTTTTTTACGGATTCGTTCAACAGAGAAGAAAACCCGATTGAGCAGACAACAGAAAATTTAACCGAAGTGAACGCAGATGAAACCTCCGTTTTGATAGACGAAAAAACGGCTGATAAGATAGCAACGGGTGTTTCGGCTGTTGTAAAGCAGATATTCGAATGGCTTGATGTGCTTGTTGCAGCAGTTGTTGCAGTGGTACTTATTTTCAGTTTTGTGTTCCGAATTGCTACTATAGAAGGCACCTCGATGCTTGATACACTAAAGGAAAATGACCGTGTTGTCATTTCAAATATTGCATACACACCTAAAAATGGTGATATTGTTATCATTTCACGAAATACCAATAATGAACCGCTTGAAGAAAACTTTGATAATCAGCCTATTATCAAACGAATAATCGCTACCGAGGGTCAAAAGGTCGATATTGACTTTGAAAAGGGTATAGTATATGTAGACGATAAAAAACTCGATGAGCCGTACATTAAAACCCCCACTACCCAAAAGGACGATATTGATTTTCCGGTATTCGTTCCCGAAGGATGCGTGTTTGTATTGGGCGATAATCGTGGCATTTCACTCGATAGCCGTTCTTCTCGTATAGGTGATATGGGTATGATAGATGAAAGATATATTCTCGGTAAAGTGCTTTTCAGAATATTCCCGATAAGCGAATTTGGTGGAATATACTAATGGTTATTTAACGGAGAAACAGGAGATAAATATGAGCAATACGCAGAATATTCAGTGGTTTCCGGGTCATATGGCGCGTACAAAGCGTCAGATCGTTGAACAGATGAAACTTATTGATGCGGTTGCCGAAATAGTTGATGCAAGAATACCCGTCAGCAGCCGTAATCCGGATCTGGCGGGTATTATTTCGGGTAAACCGCATATTATTCTTCTTAATAAATGTGATATGGCAGATAGTACCGCTACATCGCAGTGGATAGAATATTACAAGAAAAAGGGAATATTTGCAATACCGGTGGACTGTCGTTCGGGTAAAGGAATTTCTTCTTTTAAGGATGTTGTAAAGACCGCACTTGCAGACCGCCTGGAACAGTATAAAAATAAGGGAATGGTTGGTAAACCGCTTCGGGTTATGGTTGTAGGTATTCCGAATGTCGGAAAATCTTCCTTTATAAACCGTATAGCGAAAAATTCACGTGCAAAGGTTGAAAACCGTCCCGGTGTTACAAGAGGAAATCAGTGGTTTACTATAGATAAGCAACTTGAACTACTTGATACCCCCGGTGTTTTGTGGCCGAAATTCGACGACGAAACGGTAGGGGAGCATCTGGCATTTACGGGAGCGGTTACCGACCGTATAATAGATACCGAGTTATTGGCGATGCGATTATTGGAGATACTTGTTAAGGATTATCCGCACCTTCTCGAAAACCGTTTTTCTATAACTGAATTTCCCGAAGATTCATACGATCTGTTGTGTTTGTTAGGACAAAAACGCGGTATGATGATGCGTGGCGGCGAGGTTGATACAGAACGGGCGGCAAATATGCTGCTTGAGGAGTACCGAAATTCTAAACTAGGCAGAATAACACTTGAAAGGGCGGATAGTAATGCCTGATTTTGAACTTGAAAAACAGGCTGTGAACGATGGCTATAAAATCGTTTGCGGTGTTGATGAAGCCGGTAGAGGTCCACTTGCAGGTCCCGTTTGTGCGGCGGCAGTCATTCTGCCCGAAGGTATTGAAATAGACGGTCTTAATGATTCAAAGAAGATCAGTGAGAAAAAAAGAGAACAACTTTATGATGTGATTATCGAAAAGGCAATTGCATATTCAATCGCTTTCGGAAGTGTTGAAGAAATAGAACAGTTTAATATTCTGGGTGCAACATTTATTGCGATGAACCGTGCAATAGACTCTCTTTCGATAAAACCTGACCTTGCTCTTATAGACGGTAACCGGATTCCCAAGGATATAAAAATCGATTGCAAAACGGTTATAAAGGGAGACAGCAAATCATATTCTGTAGCGGCAGCATCTATACTTGCAAAGGTTACCCGTGACAGACTTATGCTGGATTTTGATAAAAAATATCCCCAATATGGCTTTGCAAAGCATAAGGGCTACGGCACAAAGGTGCATTACGAGGCAATAAAACAATACGGCATTTGTGAAATTCACCGTCCTTCTTTTTTGAAAAATGTATTGTGATAGAGAAAGGGCAAAAGAACTCGGCAGAATAGGGGAAGAGCGGGTTGCGGCATATCTTAAAAAACAGGGATACATAATACTGAAACGCAACTGGCGTGACCGCTACGGCGAGATCGATATTATAGCCGAAAATGATGAGAATATAGTCTTTGTTGAGGTGAAAACCAGAAGCGAGAACGCTATTGTAAGCGGTGCCGAAGCCGTAGATGCAGGTAAGATGCGTCGCACCAGAAATCTTGCAGAGATGTTTGTAAAACGGCTTAATACCGATCTCCAGCCCCGAATGGATGTTGCTGAAGTCACGGTTTTCGGTGTTGGCGACGGTAAAAATAAATGGAGGCTGAATTACATAAAATCTGCTTATTAGGGTGATGTTATGAATTATTTTGACCTGCATTGTGATACGCCTTATAAGGCATTTTTGTCCGAATCGCCTTTTGCAGTAAGGTTAGAAGAATATAAATGGTTTAATCTTTGGAAACAGTGTTTTGCGTTCTGGATTCCGGATAACTGTGATGTACCCTATGATTTTTACCGTTCGGCGTTTGAAAACTTCAGTGGATATCTTGCTAAACTTCCTGCAAATATAATTCCGATTTTAACGGTGGAAAACGGAAAACTGCTGGGTGATGATATCACTTTGCTGGACACCCTTAAAAATGACGGCATAAAGGCGTTAACACTTACATGGAACGGCGAGAACCAAATCGCCGGTGGTGTTGATTCTTCGGCAAGACTTAAAGAGTTTGGGAAACGCGTTGTAAAGCGTCTTAATGAACTTAAAATCGCCTGTGATATGTCACACCTGAACGATAAAAGTTTTTTTGATGTTATCGAATACGCTGAACACCCAATCGCTACACACAGTTGTTGTAGAGAGGTTTGTTCACACAAAAGAAATCTTACCGATGAACAGTTGAAACTGCTTTCTGAACGCGATGGCATTATCGGTGTTTGTTTATATCCCTTGTTTTTAGGAGGCGACCAACCTTTTGACAGCATTTATCGCCATATATCGCATATGCTCGAATTGGGGTTGGAGAACAATATATCGATAGGAACCGATTTTGACGGGGCTAAAATGTCACCAAAACTTTGCAACACATCACAAATACCGGATTTATATGAGTTTTTACACTTCAAAAATATATCATCGTGTACACTTGATAAAATTTTTTATCAAAATGCCGAGAATTTTTTTGATAATCTTTGACAAAACCGTTAATATCTTGTACAATTATATAAAATTTAAGCGGAGGCTTTTAAGATGGAATACATAAGTACACGGGACAAGTCTGTTAAGGTTACGGCTTCAAGCGCAATAGCAAGAGGAATTTCCGCAGAAGGCGGACTGTTCGTACCGCAGACCGTTCCCACCCTGACATCTGATGATTTCAAAAAGATTGCAGATATGGATTATATAGGAAGGGCAAATTATGTCTTGGGTAAGTTCCTTACAGATTTTACCGATGAGGAACTTGATTACTGTATAAAGGGTGCTTATACCGGAAGTTTTGATGATGAACTTCCTGCGCCTATTGCAACACTCTCTGATAAAACCAATATTCTGGAACTGTGGCACGGTCCTACCTGCGCTTTTAAGGACCTTGCGCTTCAACTTATGCCCTATCTTCTTACAACATCGGCAAAGAAGGTTTCAAACGGTAAAAAAACGGTTATTCTTGTGGCAACATCCGGCGATACCGGAAAGGCAGCGCTTGAAGGCTTTAAGGATGTTGAAGATACTGAGATAATTGTTTTCTATCCCAGCGAAGGTGTAAGCCCGATGCAGAAACTGCAGATGGATTCGCAAAAGGGTGAAAATGTATGTGTTTATGCAATACGCGGCAACTTTGACGATGCCCAGTCGGCTGTAAAGAAAATTTTCACCGATGATGCCGTAAAGGCGAAACTTGATGAAAACAATATGCAATTTTCCTCTGCAAACTCCATAAATTGGGGAAGACTTGCTCCCCAGATAGTTTACTATGTTTCCGCATACTGCGATCTTGTAAAACGCGGCGAAGATATTTCGGAAGGCTTTAATATTGTTGTTCCTACAGGTAATTTCGGCAATATCCTTGCAGCCTACTATGCAAAGCAGATGGGTGTTCCGGTAAAGAAACTTATCTGTGCATCCAACGCCAACAATGTTCTTACCGATTTTATCCGTACCGGTGTATACGATAGAAACCGTAAATTCCACACAACCATATCTCCGTCTATGGATATTCTTATCTCCAGTAACCTTGAGCGTATGCTGTTTATGCTCTCGCAGGATGACGGATATATCGCATCTCTTCAGAAACAATTGTCAGAAAGCGGCAAATACACCGTAAGTGATGAAATAAAGAAGTCACTTTCGGAAATTTTCTATGCCGGTTGCTGTGACGACGCCGAGACTATCGATACAATTAAAAATACATTTAACGAGTTCGGCTATCTTTGTGATACCCATACCGCTGTTGCAGTAAAGGTATACCGTAATTATGTTGAGGAAACAGGTGATACAGCACCTGTAATTATCGCATCTACCGCATCGCCATATAAATTTGCAAAGAGTGTACTTTCTGCCGTTTCTGATAAAAAAGCGGAAAGCGAGTTTGAATACGTCCGTTTGCTCTGCGAAGTGACCGGCGTTTCGATACCCGAACCTATTGCGGCACTTGAAAATGCAACAGTCAGATTCAACAATGTATGTGACAAGGAAGATATGTGCGAAAGCGTATATAATGCCCTTGGTATAAAATAAGAAAAATATCCGGCTTATCATAAAATAAGCCGGATATTTCAATGATTAGTCCTTCGGCTTGAAGGTGTCACAGCAGGTTTCGCTGCAGGTACATGCGGTACTGTTGCCAACCTGAATGCTGCCTGCATTGCAGGAATCGTTCATGGTGTGGTGTACGCAGTTTTTAACACTGCAACGGATACAGTTTTCTGTTTTGCAATCTGACATATAATCATTTCCTTTCCGGCTTTCAGCCAGATTTATTATTAGCAATTTGTTATTATTTTATGTAAGGGAGGTGCTTCCAAATGGCACTGTTTGCAATTGCCGATCTGCATTTATCCTTTTCCTGTGATAAGTCGATGGATGTTTTCCGCGGCTGGGAAAACTATACCGAGCGAATAAGGGCGAACTGGAACCGTTTGGTAAGTGCCGAAGATACCGTGGTGATTGCCGGCGATATCAGTTGGGCGATAGGTTTAGAGGGTGCAAAACCCGATTTTGATTTTATTCATTCGCTTAACGGTAAAAAGATAATTCTAAAAGGTAATCATGATTACTGGTGGTCAACGGCCGCTAAAATGAATAATTTTCTTAAAGAAAATAACTTTGATGATATTTCGATACTTCATAATAATTGTTTTGTAAAGAATAATATTGCCGTTTGCGGAACACGCGGTTGGCTTTATGATTCAAACGGTGAGAAGGATGAAAAGGTAATAAGGCGAGAATGCGGTCGTCTTGAACAGTCGTTAAATACTGCTGTAGATGCCGATGAAAAAATAGTATTTTTACATTATCCTCCCGTATATGCAGAGTATGTATGCGAGGAAATTTTTGAAGTGATCAAAAGACACGGAATCAAAGAGGTATACTACGGTCACATTCACGGTTCAGGGAAATACAGGGCTTATGATGAGTACGATGGGGTAAAAATGTATATGATTTCGTCTGATAGCATAGATTTTACACCCGTTTTGGTAAGGGAAAACTGGTAAAATAAATAAAAATTAAAAAATTGTAAAAATATATGGAAAAATTTATCAAGTTATGATATAATGTTAAGTAATTTATGCGGAGGTATAAAATTATGAGTCTAAAAGAAACAAAACAGATCGAAACAAACAGAGTTCAACTTGAAATTGTCATCGAAGGTGAAAGATTTCGCGAGGCAATTAAAGAGGCTTATCGTAAGAACGGAAAGAAGATAAATGTTCCCGGTTTCCGTAAGGGTAAAGCACCTCTTAATATGATCGAGACCTATTACGGTGTAGAGGTATTTTACGAGGATGCACTTAACCTTATCTACAGCGATGTTGTAGACGAGGCAATCCGCGAGTCGGGTCTTAAAACCATCGAAGACAAGATGGATTTCGAACTTGTTTCCATTTCCAAGCAGGATGGCGTTGTATTCAAGGTAACCGTTACAACATATCCTGAAATCGAGATTGGTGATTATAAGGGCCTTAAGGCAGAAAAGATGGCTGTTAAGGTTGATGCTGCCGAGGTTAATGCCGAACTTAAGGCAATGGCAGAAAGAAACGCCCGTATGGTTTCCGTTGAAGATAGAGCCGCAAAGAAGGGTGATACCGTTGTTATCGACTTTGAAGGCTTTGTAGACGGCGTTGCATTCGACGGCGGCAAAGCAGAGGGACACGCACT
>JAZOBW010000140.1:0-1614 GCA_045596185.1 Acutalibacteraceae bacterium
ATCTGTGCAAGATGCCATGATATAGCCTCTCCCTCACGATCGGGGTCGGTCGCAAGATAAACACGATCACTGTTAGCAGCAGCGGCTTTAAGACTTTTAATGAGGTCCCGCTTTTCAGCCATATTTATATACTGCGGTTCAAAACCGTTTTCTATGTCAACACCGAGTTTTGATTTAGGAAGATCACGAATATGACCCATCGAAGCCATAACCTCATAATCGGGGCCAAGATACTTCTTAACACTGCGAACCTTAGTCGGTGACTCAACTATAACAAGATTTGCCATTTTATATCTCCTTCAGATTTAAGATATCGTTTCATACATTCCGCCCGGAATAGCCCTGATGAAATGCTCAACCTCTAATTCGGTAAGTGCCGACAAAATGTCATCGTAATCAAGACCGAGAGGTAATAAATCATCAGCAGTAAATTTTTGCTTATCTAAATAATTATATACTATTTTTGCCTCTTTGGAAAGTGTTTCGCACGATTTTTTTTGAATATTTTTATTGTTTTTTTCTTTTATGGGCTCAAATGCCTTAAATACATCGATTTTTTGTGAATAATCGCACAAATACATATTGAAAACATCGTTTGCGTTGAGAAACGGATACGCGCCGTCTCGCAACAATTCATTAGAACCTTTATACTGTTTATAGGTGGGATTGCCGGGAATAACAAAAACATCTCTACCCTGCTCACAAGCGTGTTTTGCTGTAATAAGCGCTCCGCTTCTCTCGTCTGCTTCCACCACCAGAACGCCTAGACTAAGCCCCGACATAATTCTGTTTCTTATAGGAAAGGTCCTTCGACTTGCAGGTTCTGTAGGCGGATATTCACTAATAAGACAGCAGTTTTTAGCAATAGCATCCCGAAGTTTCTTATTCTGTTTCAGATAACCATTAGCGATACCGCATCCCAGAACAGCAATAGTTTTGCCACCGCTTTTAAGTGCACCTAAATGTGCATAGTAATCGGCACCTGTAGCACCACCGCTTACAACGGTCATACCTGCCCTTGCAAAACGAAAACCCAGTGAATATGCTGCTTTCTGACCAAACTGCGATACCTTTCTCGGTCCTACAACGCAAAACAACGGTTCGTTATCAACATCCGGCAAAACGCCCTTTATATATAATACAAGCGGCGGTACCGGTATATTACGAAGTCGTTGAGGGAACGATTTATCATATATCGGCAACATTTTAATGCCGTGTAAATTACATTCAATTTTTATCTTCAAGTGTGCAGCCTTACACTCTTCCACTCTATTTTTGTCAGTAGGTGTAAAAATACCGCTTTTAAGAATGTCAGACAACGGTTTGTCAAGAAGACCGCGTTCATAAATTATTTTATAGTATTTGAACGCCTTGGCATTTCCTGCACCAAATGCTGTTTGAAGTGTAAGAAGATTAGACAGTTCAAGATGTGAAGTCTTTGTATCACTCATCGCTTTTTCCCCTTGCCATTTCCCACATAACTATCGACGCTGCAGCAGCGGCGTTAAGTGACTCTGCTCTTCCAGACATAGGAATAGTTATTTTAATATCACAATTTTCTTTAGTGAAATTGCAAAGTCCGTTTGCCTCATTACCTATCAAAAATATATCGCC
>JAZOBW010000141.1:0-4089 GCA_045596185.1 Acutalibacteraceae bacterium
GGCCACTTTATCCACACCTATATATGCGACGGTAATCCCATACCTACTTTTTGCGGCGAGCCCGAGCGTGTTGAAATTCCCGACTCCATCGACGAGTTTACCGATAAACTTTGGAACGCTCTTGACAAAGACAATAAAATTTCTCTTTATGTACGCTATACCGACCTTATGACCGGCGATGTTGACAGCCGACTTATAAATAAGAATGTTTAAGGAGTAACAGTTATGACAGAATTTGAGCTTAAATACGGTTGTAACCCGAATCAGAAACCTTCTCGCATCTATATGCACGATGGTAGCGAACTTCCAATTGAAATTCTTAATGGAAAACCCGGATACATCAATTTTCTTGATGCTTTCAACAGCTGGCAGCTGGTTCGTGAACTTAAAGAGGCTACCGGTATGCCCTGTGCAACTTCTTTCAAGCATGTAAGCCCCACTTCCGCTGCTGTAGGCAAAAAACTTAGTGAAAACCTTAAAAAGGCTTGTTTTGTTGATGATATTGATGGACTTGACGATTCGCCCATCGCTTGTGCCTATGCAAGAGCCAGAGGCACCGACAGAATGAGTTCTTTTGGTGATTGGATCGCTCTTTCCGATGAATGCGATGCAACCTGTGCTCGTATTATTGCCCGTGAAGTTTCAGACGGTATAATCGCACCTTCTTATTCCGCAGAAGCCCTTGAAATTCTTATGGCAAAAAGAAAGGGCGGCTACAATATTGTTAAGATTGATCCCGATTATGTACCTGTTGAAACCGAGCGAAAGCAGGTTTTCGGTATAACATTTGAGCAAGGTAGAAATAACTTTAAGATAAATAAGGAACTTCTTATGAATATCGTAACTGATAATAAAGAACTTCCTGATAACGCAGTAACCGATCTTATTATTTCCCTTATCACCCTTAAATACACCCAATCTAACTCTGTTTGTTTTGCTTATGACGGTCAGGCAATCGGTGTTGGTGCGGGTCAACAGAGCCGTATTCACTGCACAAGACTTGCAGGACAAAAAGCAGATTTATTTATGCTCAGACAATCCGAAAAGGTTTTAGGTCTCCAATTCCTTCCCACACTCGGACGCCCCGATAAAAACAATGTAGTTGACCTCTATCTTTCCGATGACGAATCGGATGTCGTTCTTGCAGAGGGTAATTGGCAAAAGTATTTCGCAGTCAAACCCGAACCCTTTACAAAGGAAGAAAAGAAGGAATATCTTTCTAATATTACCGGCGTAACTCTTGGAAGCGATGCTTTCTTCCCATTTGACGATAATATCGAACGTGCAAAGCGCAGTGGTGTTAGTTATATTGCTCAACCTGGCGGTTCCGTTCGTGATGATGTAGTTATTGCAACAGCCAATAAATACGATATGGTAATGTCCTTTACAGGAATGAGACTTTTCCACCATTAAACAAAACAACGGAGGATAAATTAAATGAATTTCAGCGAACTTAAACAATATGATGCAGAACTTTATGAGGCAACCAATAGGGAACTTACCCGCCAACAACACAATATTGAACTTATTGCCTCGGAAAATATAGTAAGTAAAGGTGTTTTACTTGCTGCCGGTACAGTTCTTACAAATAAATATGCCGAAGGATATCCTTCAAAAAGATATTACGGCGGTTGTGTATATGTTGACGAGGCTGAAAACCTCGCAAGAGACCGCGCAAAGAAACTTTTCGGCGCAGAACACGCCAATGTTCAGCCTCATAGCGGTGCTTCAGCAAATTTGGCAGTATTTTTTGCACTGCTTAACCCCGGCGATACCGTTCTTTCTATGAGTCTTGCGCACGGTGGTCATCTTTCGCACGGTTCTCCCGTTAATATTTCGGGTAAATATTTCAATATCATCCCTTACGGTGTAAGTGATGATACCGGAAGAATTGATTATGACGAGGTTGAAAGACTTGCTTTAGAGAATAAGCCGAGACTTATCCTTGCCGGTGCATCTGCATATCCTCGCAGCATCGACTTTAAGCGTTTCCGTGAAATCGCCGATAAAGTTGGTGCATATTTGATGGTTGATATGGCACATATTGCCGGTCTTGTTGCTGCAGGTTTGCACGAATCACCCGTTCCATATGCAGATGTTGTTACGACAACAACTCATAAAACTCTCAGAGGTCCTCGTGGCGGTCTTATTCTCTGCAAAGAGGAGTATGCAAAGGCTATTGATAAGGCAATCTTCCCCGGTATACAGGGCGGTCCCCTTATGCATATTGTTGCCGCTAAAGCAGTTGCTTTCAAAGAAGCTCTTAAACCTTCTTTCAAAACCTATCAGGAACAGATAATTAAGAACGCAAAAGCATTGGCTGATGCACTCACCAGTCTGGGCTTTAATCTTGTTTCCGGTGGTACCGACAATCATTTAATGCTTGTTGACCTTCAGAATTTTAATATTACAGGTAAAGAACTTGAAACAAAACTTGACGAAGTTCACATCACTGCAAACAAGAATGCTGTTCCCAATGATCCCCAGAGTCCTTTTGTTACAAGCGGTGTTAGAATCGGTACTCCTGCTGTTACATCTCGCGGTTTTAAGGAACCTGAAATGGTCAAGATTGCCCAGTGGATCAAGGATGTTGTTGTAGATTTCGAAGGTAATAAAGAACGCATTTCAAAAGAGGTTCAGGAACTTTGTGAACAATTCCCGATTTATGAGGACTGCATCTGATTTTTAGGTGCAATAGGAGGATATTTATGAAAATTATGGTTGTGGGCGGCGGTGGCCGTGAACACGCTATCATAAAAAAGATTAAAGAAAATAAGTGTGTAACAGAGATTTTTGCTCTTCCCGGTAATGCCGGTATGAAAGGCGATGCCACTTGTATCGATATTGGTGCAAAGGATATTGAAAATATCGTTCGATTTGCCGCTGATAATAATATTGATTATGCCATTGTTGCACCTGATGATCCGCTGGTTCTCGGATGTGTTGATGCACTTAATAAAATAAATATTCCTTGCTTTGGTCCTACCGCTGATGCGGCTATTATTGAAGGCAGCAAGATTTTTTCAAAAAATCTCATGAAAAAATACTCGATTCCCACCGCTGCTTACGAAGTTTTTGATAACGCTGATGATGCGCTTAAGTATATTGAAAGTGCACCCGTTCCTACTGTTATCAAGGCCGATGGACTTGCCCTTGGTAAGGGCGTTGTTATTGCCAATACAAAGGAAGAGGCTAAAGTTGCCGTTCTTTCTATGATGCAGGATAAAAAGTTCGGAAAAAGCGGCGATAGAATCGTTATCGAAGAATTTTTAACCGGTCCCGAAGTCTCCGTTCTTTCTTTCACCGATGGTAAAACTGTTGTTCCTATGATTTCTTCGATGGATCATAAAAGAGCAGGGGATAACGATACCGGACTTAATACGGGCGGTATGGGAACCGTTGCACCCAATCCTTATTATACCGATGCCGTTGCAAAAGAATGTATGGAAAAAATATTTGTTCCTACAATCAATGCAATGAATAGTGAGGGAAGAACCTTTAAGGGATGTTTGTATTTCGGTCTTATGATCACTGAAAACGGACCTAAAGTTATAGAATATAATTGCCGCTTTGGCGATCCTGAAACTCAGGTTGTTTTACCGCTCCTTAAAAGTGATCTTTTAACGATTATGCAGGCTGTTACCAATGAAACTCTCGCTGATACCGAAGTTGAATTTTACGATAAATCTGCCTGCTGTGTCATTATGGCATCAAAAGGTTATCCTATGGATTACGAAAAGGGTTTTGAACTTTTGATTCCCGAAAACATAGCTGATAGCGTATATGTTGCAGGTGCAGCTGAAAAAGACGGTAAAATCGTTACCAATGGCGGTAGAGTACTGGGTGTTACACAAATCGCCGATACTCTGAAAGATGCCGTTGACAAAGCGTATGATTGTGTTAAAACCATCAGTTTTGAAAACGCTTACTACCGTAACGATATCGGTAAAAGAGCTTTAGATGCCAATTCGGAGGATTGACAAATGGTTTATAGAATTTATGTTGAAAAGAAAAAAGAACTTGCTAAAGAAGCATCATCGCTTCTTGGTGAGATAAATAATCTGCTCGGTATCAAATCGGTAACTGATA
>JAZOBW010000142.1:0-1774 GCA_045596185.1 Acutalibacteraceae bacterium
GTGTTCATACAGGTGACTCAATTGATGTTGCACCTATTCTTTCGTTAAACGATCACGACCTTAAGATGCTTAATGATAGCGCAATTAAGATTATAAAGGCTCTTAAGATTGAGGGTGGATGTAATGTTCAGTTTGCTCTCAATCCCGATACAAGCGAGTATTTTCTTATCGAGGTTAACCCCAGGGTTTCTCGTTCTTCCGCTCTTGCATCAAAGGCAAGTGGATATCCGATTGCGCGTGTTACCGCTAAAATTGCCGTTGGTATGGCACTTGAAGACATCCCTGTTGCAGGTGGTACTGCAGCCATTGAACCGCGTTTAGACTATATTGTTGCTAAATTCCCACGTTTCCCGTTCGATAAATTTGCATCTGCGCCTAATACTCTCAGCACACAGATGAAGGCTACCGGTGAAGTTATGGGAATCGGTTCCACACTTGAAGAATGTATGCTTAAATCTGTCCGTTCTCTTGAAACGGGAGTTTGTCATTTCCATCTTGCGAAGTTTGATGATATGACAACCGAAGAACTTTTCGAGTATATCAGGACATTCAGGGATGATACAATATACGCTATAACAGAACTTATAAGACGCGGCTGCACCATTGAAGAATTGCACAAGGCAACAATGGTTACAGAACTTTTCCTTGAAGCACTTAAAAAAATCGTTGATACCGAGGTTCTTATTAAAGAAAATCCCAACGATATTGAGGTCCTTAAAAAGGCCAAAATTGTCGGTTTTTCTGATAAGTTCATTTCACGCCTGTGGAATTGCAGTGAAATTTCCGTTTATAATCTGCGCAAGGGAAATAATATAATCCCGATATTCAAAATGGTTGATACTCTCCACACTGGTAAGTATATAGCATATCTCTATTCCTCCTATACCGGTGAAAACGAATCACGACTTACCGATAAGCAAAAAATTGTTGTTTTGGGTGCAGGTCCCATTAGAATAGGTCAGGGTGTAGAGTTTGACTATTCTACTGTTCACGCTGTTCAAACCATCAAAAGAGCCGGTTATGAAGCAATAATCATCAATAACAACCCCGAAACTGTTTCGACCGACTACACAACTGCCGATAAACTTTATTTCGAACCGCTTACTCCTGAAGATGTTATGGCAATTATTGATTTTGAAAAACCGCAGGGTGTTATTGCATCACTCGGCGGTCAGACTGCCATAAATCTTGCACAGCCCCTTATGGATCGCGGTGTAAAGATAATAGGTACCGATTGCGAGGCTATCGAAAAGGCTGAAAACCGAGACAGTTTTGAAAAAATTCTTGAAGATCTCGGAATTCCTCAGCCAAACGGCAGGGCAGTTACAAAAATTGAAGACGGTGTTGCTGCCGCTTCTGAAATAGGCTATCCGGTTCTTGTTCGTCCCAGTTTTGTTCTTGGCGGACGGGCTATGCAGATAGTTGCTAATGAAGAACAACTTCGCCAGTATCTTAAAACCGCCGTTGAAATCGATGAGGACAAACCCGTTCTTGTTGATAAATACATTCAGGGCAAAGAGGTTGAAGTTGATGCTATCTGCGATGGCAGAGATGTCTTTGTACCCGGTATTATGGAACTGGTTGAACGCACCGGTATCCACAGCGGTGACTCAATAAGTGTTTATCCCACATTCAGTATTTCCGACAGGGTAAAGGGAACCATTCTTACCTATGCAAAGAAACTTGGTCTTGGCATCGGAATTATTGGTCTTTACAATATTCAGTTTATTGTTGATGAAAACGATAATGTTTTCATTATAGAGGTTAACCCCCG
>JAZOBW010000143.1:0-4890 GCA_045596185.1 Acutalibacteraceae bacterium
CACCTCCAAAAGTGTCTAACTTTTGGGGTACATATCAATGTTAAATCGCGGAGTTTTGTTTACTTAGGAAGTCCTGCACTTTGGTAGATGGCATAGTAAATTATCAAAGATAATAATACGAAAATAACACATCCCCAAAATTTATAATTTACAGGTTCTATTGTTTTTTGTTTAATCTTTTGTTTAATACTGTTAACAGTTTCATTCAGGAACGGAGAAAGCGCAAACACACCGAATACGAGGCATCTTGCCGTGAAGAAATATCTGTTTTCAACATGACCGAAACTGGGAACCAAGGCGGAAAAAAGAAAGCCTATATAAATAGCCATTTCAACCGAAATGAAATCTTTATATTTCTTGAAACGCGCCTTGAATTGATCATAAAACCCGTAAATTATAACTGCCATTGAAATAAGGTAGATATTAAAATGCTTAACGGTTATAAACATTGTGTTGTCGGGATCGTTAAACATTCCAAGGAACATACGCTGTGACCAGCGGACAATAAATTCAAACGGATGTTGTAAAACCAATTTGAAGTAATCAGAATAAGAGAAGATTGCAGCACCGGCGTTAACCGATTCAAGTTGCTCTGAAGTGAGCATACCCATACTGAGATAATCGGGAAGGCTTTCGGGATAGTTAATTATCAAAAGATTTTGTGAAAGACCGTTGATTATCCATTCCCCGCCGGTTGGAATCCAAGCGCCGGCATCTTTAGCGGTCCAAACAACAAGATCCATATACAGTTCGTTTGGCAATCGGGCTATTATAAATCCTAAAAAGATAAATACCACAGATGCAATAAGCGGAATGTGTTTTTTGATCCTAGGTATTCCATATTGTTTGAAATGCTTATAAGACAAACCGATAATACAAGCAGCAACAACAATAACAGTTGAAATTGCAAACTGACCACTATGGCACATATTTATTCCGAACAAAAGGCCCAAAACCAAATAGTTATACCAATGCAAGTTATTGTTTCTGGTTACTTTTATAACCGAGTTGCACAGCATAAAGAAAAGCGTACAACTGGGCATATCAACACTAATCGTATAGTTTATATTATACTCAAATATCAGCAAAAGCGAAAGCAGAAGATATCTTTGCCAAACGGTAACCTTTTTATTGGGGTGAATAGCCTCTACAAGGAATGGTATGCCATAAATTGCAACATAACCGAAGCACAATGCATTAAATGCCTTGAAAATATACAATGGGGGTATGTTAAGCGCAGTAGAGATCAGATAATCAATTACTGTAGGAATAAAAGCATACAATCCCTTATACATAACATAGGAATAATGCTTATCATCGGCAAAAAATGTTTTAGCCACCTTCCATGTTTCAAGAGCATCGCCAGAGGTTAAAAGATCTACATTGAAGGTTAATGCAAACATTGAAACCGCTGCAACAAGAAACATAAATTTCTTGGAGCACAAAACATCGGTAAACTTTTTACTTACAGTATTCATAATTCACCTTCGCTATCGTGATCTCCGTTTTTTACAGTGCGTATAAGATACAACGGACGCTGTTTCGATTGCATAAATATATTTCCGACATAGATACCGACAAGACCGATAGACATTTCCAGTATTCCGCCAAAAAAGCACAGAATAACCACAATACTTGTCCATCCCGACATAACATGCGATATGAAATAATTAACAACAAGTCCAATAGCACCAAAAACAGAAAGAATGGTGATAATAAGACCTAATGCGACTGTAAGTTTCAAGACCTTATCCGACTGGGAAACCAGTATTTCCAAAGCAAGTTTCATACGCTTTTTGAAATTGTAGGAAGATTTGCCTTCGTGACGATCGTTGTGTTCGACATCGATGTGTGTCTGCTTAAAACCCAACCACTTGATATATGCAACATAGGCGCGGTGTGCTTCACGCATTGAGCAGTAACTATCAACAACTTTGCGGTGAGTAATACTGAAATTGCAGATTGCAGGATCATACTTGGAATCGGTTGCAAAAGAGTATATAGAATAAAAAATCTTTGAAACCAGTATCTTCCCTACGCTGTCCTTACGCTCGGCACGGCGGGCAAAAACCACATCGTAACCCTCCTGAGCCTTGTTATAAAGATTTATTATCTCCTCGGGTCTGTCCTGAAGATCGCAATCCATAACAACAACCCAGTCACCTTTTGAAGCATCTAGACCGGCCGTTATTGCAAATATCTGTCCGAAATTGCGGGATAGTTCAATACCTACAACGCGTTTATCCCTGTCGCAGATTTCCTCGATAATCTCCCAAGAATTCTGCGGACAGGCATCGTTAACAAGAATAATCTCATAATCGTTTGTCAACTTTGTAAGTGTTTCTGTTAGTCGGCGGTGCAATTCGTTCAGTGCTGCACGACAACCGTAAACCGGTATAACAACCGATATATCCATTATTTACAACCTCCTAAATATAGAAAACGATTATTCCAAGTATGACCAATGAATTACCGATAAGTTTTTTGGGTGTTATCTTTTCGCCAAAAAACATAAGAGATAAAAACATAATAAGTACATAACCGAGCGACTCGATAACGGGACCGTTTTTGTAATCAAGACCGGTGCCATATGCAAAAACGGTAAGAACGGTTGTAAGCATCATCATACCGTAACCAATAATTACATAGGGATTCAGATATTCACGAATAACCGAAGAATATGTCTTTTTAGCGCTCTTTTTGAGGAGTATCTGTGAAAAAGCCGAAACAACTACGGCAGATACCATAAGGATCCAGGGCAGATAAGAATATAAATATTTAATCATGTTCGCTGTTCACTACCATTGTACCGATAAGTACAATGATTACTCCTATTATATTTTGTAATGTAATATCTTCGTGGAAGAAAACAGCCGCCCATATCATCGACCATATGATTGCCATTGCACGATTAGCATAAGCAATAGAAAGGTCTACCCTTTTAATTATTTGTTGCCAAAGCAGCGCATAGATACCGAGAACACAAATTTCCGCACCGTAAAACAGAATAAATTTCCAACTCATAAATTCATTTCCCGATGCCAGTTTTGCAAAAACGCCTGAGGCGGTATAGATCATAATGACCGCCTGAAGCAAAATAATCTGTTTTATTGTTATCTTTCTTTTTACATTATTATCTGCCGTTTTCATTCTGACAACTCCGAAAGTTCAATAAGTTTTTCATAACTGTCTGCAGTGATTATAAAGAAACCGTACCGTGTGCCGCTGTCCACAATTTTGTGATCTCCGATAGGCTGGAGTTCGCTTACAAAGTTAACAGCATCGGGGGCAATATTTTTTATTTTTTCAAGCACATCAAGATCGTGCTGTTCAAAAACAAATCTAATCGCTGCATATACAGGTGTTGTAACGGGTTCAAGATCGGGTGCCTTGCCGTTAGCAACATCGACAACCATCTTAACAAAATCTTTACCGGTTGACAATTGAACAAGATGTGAACCTATGCAGTCACCACCCATACGCGAACCGATTTCTATTATACGAACCTTACCATCTGGTGTAATTCTGAACTCGGAATGAGAGGCACCGTATTTTATCTTTAATGCGTCCAATCCGGCAAAAATCTCTTCTTTGACAGTTTCAAGCATTATATTATCAAGCAAGGCCGGTTCAAGATGCCCTGTTTCGATAAAATTGGGCGCACCGGTGGTGAATTTCTTTGTTACGGTAAGCATAGTATGATTACCTTCAAAAGAAATACATTCACAACTGTATTCAGGGCCCTCTATGTATTCCTCGACAATCGCCTTTTTCTCAAAAGAATGTTCAACCGATGCCGAAATAGCGGCAGAAAGTCCATCGATCGATTCAACCTTGGTAATTCCCCTGCTTCCTGAACGATCGGTAGGCTTTACGATAACCGGAAAAGAGAACTCACTACAGTCGCCCAGTTGTGAAACATCAGAAACTGTTGCAAAGAAAGGAGTTCCAACGCCGTTTTCCTTGAATGCACATCTCATTTTATATTTGTTGGTTGAGAGTTCAATACATTCGCTGCTATTACAAGGCAATCCGAGTTTATCTGCAAGGTACTGAACAGTAATGTTGGCAAGATCGGACGCAATAGTGGCTACAGCGTCGGGTTTTATACGAAGACATTCATTGAGAATCTCGTCCTTTTCCACAATGCTGATGGGATAGAAAAAGTCTGCGGTGGTCTCACCGATAGAACCATCCTGCCATGCAAAAACATGAGTTTCAAAACCCATGTTTTTTGCTTTTAATATCAACGGATTTTGAAACTCATTAGCACCTATAATAACAATTTTTTTCATATAATCATTCCTTTTACCAAAGCCCTGCAAAACGGTTTTCCTGCATTTCGCGTTTGTAATCCTGCAGATATGCAATATAATCAAATTGCGGTTCATATCCCAATTCTTTACGGGCATTATCTATATCCATAACAAAACTTGTAAATGTGGGTTTGTCCGGATATTCGATTATTTCAGAAGGATTGTTTTCGGGAGAAAATACCCTTACCATTCCTTCTATCTGCTGCCTTAAAGTGGTTCTGATGCCGGTACCCACATTATAGGTTCCGCCGTCAACCTTGGCAAACAGTGCCTTGAACATCATCTGGCAAAAGTCTTTAACATACACTATATCCTTAAATGCATCGGGATTTCCCCACATTTCTATTTTTTCACCGGCTATGGCGCGATCGATCATATAACGGTATGCGATCGGTTTTTTAACACCATCTACAAAATAGAACTTTTGAGGATTATACAAATAAATATTAGGCAATCTGAAAACAAAATTTTTCAGTCCGAATTCTTGATGGTAATGTTCCATCGTCTCGACAACCATACTTTTTGTGATTGCATAAAAAGCGTGATCACCTGTATAACAAAGTTTTCTTTCCAT
>JAZOBW010000144.1:0-26778 GCA_045596185.1 Acutalibacteraceae bacterium
ATACCCCTAAAATCGGTGGATTACTCGGTGGATAAAGTGGATAAATAAAACGGTTAACGCAGTTTACATAACGCCCAAAAATGCAATAAAAACCCGAAATTTGTAATCATTTTGTAACTTGATTTTCGGGGCGTTTTGTACTCTTATTAAACCAATATATAAATCAGTGCATAAAGCAGTAATTTATCGCTGTTTTCTTGTGCAAGAAGCAGAATTAAGCCGACCAGCAAGGCTGTATCGGCATCGAATGAAAATTTATTCGGCAACAGTCCCGAAAGCAGATTTTGCTGTCGGTTCGGTTGCGGTTTGTTATCCTTACTCTGCTGCCCGTTCTGCGGTACAGACTGTGGCCCAGGTACGCTATGCTGTTTCTGTGAAGGGCCGCGCCGTTCGATATACGGCGGTGCCGACGGCATCTTGTGCGGACTTTGCGGCACCGAACGGCGGCTCATTTCACGCATACGCTCTACCGCCCTTTGCTGTTCACGCAGAAAATCGGCATTGTTTCTATCTGCCAAAATACCACCGCCTTATATAATGTCTATTAAACCGCTCTCGCGAATCAGGGGCAGCATTTCTATAATTCTAAGAAGTTTTATTGCCGTATCTACCCTTTCGCGGCGTTCTTCGCTTAGGTTGGGTTTAAGCGCTTCCAGCAGACGGGTGCGCGGATCGTTGCCACTGCTTTTGAACTTTGAAATAAGTCCTATTATCTGCTGAACCTCGCCCGTATTCGGGACGGCGGGTTCCTCCGCCGTCTGACCGCCCGAAAAAAGACCCTGCGCCATTTCGCGCACCTTTTCCATACTTTCGGGGTCGCCCAATATTTCGGCAAGACGGCTTTGCAGTTCATCCATTCTTTTTACCGCCGTTTTGCAGCATATCAAGTATCGCCCTTGCCGCATCGGAGCCTAACAGTTTACGCACCTGTTCGGGGTTTGACAGTGCCGATTGAATTTTTTCCTGCTCTGCCTTGGGCAGCGATGACATCAGCGCTGCAGCATCGCCCTTGGAAACGGCATCTTTATTCAGTTTTCCGCCGGTTGCTTTTATGGCGGCATCTATCAGTTTATTTTTATCAATATTGTTATTATTCAAATCCCACACATCCCTTCGTTCTATATATTATATTATGAGTGTGCAGGATTTGTTATGAGGTGATTTTTTGCGACTGCTTGTGATTTCCGATTCCCACGGTCACAGCGGCACCGTGGACCGGATTATAAGTTCACATCCCGAAGCAAAGCACATCTTCTTTCTGGGTGATGTTGTTAGGGATATTGAATCGGCGGTGTATGAATACACCGACCGTGTTTTTCATATAGTTGCAGGTAACTGCGATGGATTTTGCTCGTTTCCGAACTTCGATATGGTAGATATTGAGGGCAGGGGAATATACTTCACCCACGGACATACCGCATTTGTAAAATCGGGCACACAAACACTGTGCGACCGCGCCAAAAACTGCGGTTGCGAAATAGCGCTGTACGGGCACACACATATATCCGACATTGAATATAAAAACGGGCTTTATGTTGTAAATCCCGGTTCTTGTTCGCGTTCGAGAAACGGTCTTGATACATACGCCGTTATCGATATAACAAAGGAAAAAATAATACCTGCCATTATGGAGGTATAGGAGGTATATATATGCAAAAAATAAGCGTTTCGGTTTTTGCTGTCGGGAAGGATTATCATATTATGATGCCCGCCAACGGCAAAACGCTGATGACGGTTAAGGTTGGTGACCGCATCTATGGTGACGAATCCAACGGAATACTGCGCTCTAATGTGAAGATACACCGCGTTATCGTGCCGAGTAGTGTTCTTGATGCCGCCGGCAGTTACACCGTGTACGAGGAGGAGGTTCTTGACCGCCGTCCCTACTTCCCCGTAATGGGCGAAAAGAAGGAATACGCCTTCAAATTCAGACCTGTTCCCACAAACGGCGATATCCGTGCATACCATGTTGCCGATGCCCATAACCGGATAGAGGGCCCAATTAAAGCAGCAGAGGCTTTCGGAGATATCGACCTGCTTATAATGAACGGTGATATTCCCGACCACAGCGGCAGCGAAGAAAACTTTGATACCATCTATCATATTGCATCGGGTATAACCAAAGGTGAGATACCTGCCGTATTTTCACGCGGAAACCACGATATGCGCGGTATCCTTGCCGAATGTATCGCCGACTACACCCCCAATGAAAACGGCAATTCCTATTATTCCTTCCGTGCAGGCTCACTTTGGGGAATAGTTCTTGACTGCGGAGAGGACAAGGACGACAGCCACCCCGAATACAATCACACCGTATGCTGCGGCAATTTCCGTCAGCGCCAGACCGACTACATAAATAAGATAATAGCCGAAAAACAAAGCGAATACGCCGCCGAAGGTGTTGAGCACCGTGTTATCATAGTTCACAACCCCTTCACCTGCATCGGCAGAATGGACGACCCGTTCTACATCGAGGCAGAACGTTTTGCCGAATGGACAAAACTGCTTAGCGAAAATGTAGCACCCGACCTTATGATAGCAGGACACTATCATATCTGCGAGGTTGCCCGAAACGGCGACAACCCCCGTGACGGTTATCTACCCTATCCCGTTTTATTCGGTGCCCGTCCCGAAGACGATCGCTACATCGGTTGCGGAATCATCTTCCGCGGCGACCGCAGCGCTATCGATATTCAGTTCACCGACAGTTTGGGCGCAACCACACTTACCGACAGCATAAAACTGTGATATTAATGTTGAAAAATTCATAAATTTGTGGCATAATAATAAAAAATGAAGGGAGTTTTTACGATGATAAAGTACAGATGCAAACTTTGTAAAAAAGAATTTGAACTTGTTGAAGGCGAACCGGCAGTATGCCCCTATTGCGGTGCTACCGGTGATGTTATTGAACAGATCTCTGCCGACAATAAGTATTCCGGAACACAGACCGAGAAAAACCTTGAAGCCGCCTTCGCAGGTGAATCGCAGGCAAGAAACAAGTATACCTATTTTGCATCGGTTGCAAAGAAGGAAGGCTACGAACAGATAGCAGCCCTGTTCCTTAAGACCGCCGAAAACGAAAAGGAACACGCAAAAATGTGGTTCAAGGAACTGAAGGGCATCGGCACCACCGCCGAAAACCTTCTCCACGCAGCAGAGGGAGAGAATTACGAGTGGACCGATATGTACGACGGTTTTGCAAAGACCGCCGAGGAGGAAGGTTTTACCGAACTTGCCGAAAAATTCCGCCTTGTTGCCGCTATCGAAAAACATCACGAGGAACGCTACAGAGCGTTGCTTAAAAATATTGAACTTGCCGAAGTATTCGCTAAAAGCGAAGTTAAAGTTTGGGAGTGCCGCAACTGCGGACACATCGTTGTGGGAACCAATGCCCCCGAAATTTGCCCCACCTGCCCCCCTCCCCAGAGTTACTTCGAAATTCACGCAGAAAACTACTGATATTTTTCAGCAAAAAAATGCCTCGTTTGGAATACCAAACGAGGCATTTTTACTTTTGCTTTATTTTGTAAGTGTATCGTCTACCATAACCGCCGCCACAAGATAGCGCTCGGTCTCGGCAGAAGTGCAGGTGCTTAGGATAATTATCTTATCTTCGGTGGTAACGGTGATATCGTCACGCACATTTCTGATAAGGGTGGGTGGATTTGTGCAATCGTCCAAAAACTCCTGATATTCTTCATCATTATCAAAATTAAACGAGTTGAGTATATGGCGGTCGTCATATACAAAAGCAGAAAATATCTTATAGGTATAAATATGGCCCTTTGCATAGACCTTTATTTCGGAATTTTCATTGAAATACTGGGCGTTGCGGTACTTTTTAAGTGCCGCAAACATAGAGCCGTTCAGCATATTGTGGCCGTAGATAACGGTGACCTTATCGCTGAAATCGTCCGAATTCATACGCTGAATATAGATACTGCCTGCCCTTTTGGCGGTGCCGTACATATCATGGTCAAGATAGAAATCCTCTGCCTTATCCTTTCCGCTTCGCAGTATCGGGTAGTCGATAACGGTGGAGTCCAGCGTTATCCAGCCGCACACATCGGGATTTTCCTTGTGTAGAGCATCGAAATCTATCGGGTTATCGGCAAGAACAAGTTCGGGCGTAGATGAAACCGGCTGCTTAAACCCATCATAATCGTTTCCGTCATCGTACAGATAATGGAACCCAAGACTCGCCGCTGAAATTGCGAATATCACGGCAAAAATGATAAAGATTATAAGCCACAATCGCTTTTTCTTTTTATCGTTTTGTTCGCTCATATCAGTTATCCTCAACCGTTGTATTTATTGATGGCCTTTATCTCGGTCTTAAAGCCCATATAAGGCTGAAGCGCCTTCGGAATCTTTACGCTGTAGTATTCACCATCGAAACAAAGATTGTTTTCAAGCAGTGCAATAAGCATTCTGGGAGGTGCAACAACTGTGTTGTTAAGGGTGTGTGCAAGATACTTCTTGCCATCGGCACCCTTTACACGGATACCCAGTCTGCGTGCCTGAGCGTCCGAAAGGTTAGAGCAGGAGCATACCTCAAAGTATTTCTGCTGTTTGGGACTCCATGCCTCTACATCGTAGGACTTAACCTTAAGGTCGGCAAGGTCGCCGCTGCAGCACTCCAGAGTGCGAACCGGAACATCAAGGCTGCGGAAAAGTTCTACCGAGTAACTCCACATCTTGTGGAACCACTCCATACTTTCCTCCGGTTTGCAGATAACTATCATTTCCTGCTTTTCAAACTGGTGAATTCTGTAGATACCGCGCTCCTCAATACCATGTGCGCCCTTTTCCTTTCTGAAACAGGGCGAATAACTGGTAAGGGTGAGTGGCAGTTTTTCTTCGGGTGTTATGGTGTCGATAAACTTGCCTATCATCGAGTGTTCGGAGGTGCCGATAAGATAAAGGTCTTCGCCCTCTATCTTATACATCATAGCGTCCATTTCCTCGAAACTCATAACGCCGGTAACAACATTACTTCTTATCATAAAGGGCGGTATACAGTAGGTAAAGCCCTTGTCTATCATAAAGTCACGCGCATAGGCGGTAACCGCCGAGTGAAGACGGGCAATATCGCCCATAAGATAGTAAAAACCTTCACCGGCAACCCTGCCTGCAGCCTCTTTATCAATGCCGTTAAACAGTGCCATAATATCGGTATGGTAGGGAATTTCAAAATCGGGTGCGGTCTTTTCACCGAAGCACTCAACCTCTACATTTTCGCTGTCGTCGCGGCCTACGGGAACGCTTTGGTCGATAATGTTGGGTATCTTCATCTGAATATTTTTAACCTTTGCACCCAGTTCTTCTTCGAGTGCCTCCAGTTCTTTTAGTTCAGCTGCCTGCTCGTTAACGAGTTTCTTCATCTCCTCGGCTTCTTCACGGCAACCCTTACCCATAAGAACGCCAATCTGCTTACTTACACGGTTACGGTTTGCGCGAAGTTCGTTGGCACGGCTGTTAGTTTCGCGTTTGCGGTCGTAGAGTTCGATAAGTTCGTCTACAAGTACCACACGGTCTTCCTTGAATTTTTTTCTGATGTTTTCCTTAACAAGTTCGGGATTTTCACAAATAAATTTGATATCCAGCATTTGTATTCCTCCTTGGCTGACGGAAACAGCGCCCATCACGCCCGACAAATGAAAATAAACTATACACCGCAATTATAACATAACTGTGAATAACTGTCAAACCAAATTAGCGCCAAATCGGGCAAAATAGTACGGGGTGATATAATGAAAAGTAGTAAAAACAACGCTACACCGAAATCAACACCGATAATCGGGCAACCGCAGGACGCCTTTGAACTGATAAACAAATACGGCACCTACGAGATACAGCCCACCGCCGACAGCGATAACGAATACCCGACTATCGCACAGGGTATGCCAAAAAAGCCTTCCCACGACCTTTCGCACAGAGACAAAAGCGAGGAAATAAAGCAACCTGATAAAACTAAACCCGACTGAAAACAGTCGGGTTTGGTTTTATCCAAGTTTAACTTCATGAACGCTGAACTGTTTACCATCGTCGTTTTCGATGTAATCGAGGGCGGCATCAATGCTGTCACAAAAACCGTAAAGTTGTTTACAGTTATCCTTTATAAACTCTTCGTCTATAGCGAACTGCAAAAACTGCTCCATCTTAACATAATAGCCGTTTATATCAAGAATAACTATCGGCTTGTTGTGGCGGCCCAGTTGCTTTAAGGTTAGCACCTCAAAAAGTTCTTCAAAGGTACCTATTCCGCCCGGCACAATGATAAATGCATCGGCAAGATCCTCCATTTTGGTCTTGCGCTGTGCCATCGTTTCGGTGTAGATCAGTTGGTCGCAGTCGTAATATATCTCCTCGATATTTTCGTCCCTGAAAAATTCGGGGATAACACCGATAACATCACCGCCTGCCGAATGAACACCGCGTGCGGCGGCACCCATAAGGCCGTGACCGCCTGCGCCGAACACAAGGCCGTGACCGCGTTTTGCCATTGCGGCACCAAGTTCTTCAACCGCCTTTATATACACTTCATTTATCTGGTTACTGGCGGCACCAAACACACAAATTCTCATAATTTTACTCCTATCTGTCCCATTTATTGCATATTGCCATTATTTCCTCGGCAAATTTTTTAATATCGCGATTTGCACATTCGCGGTATTTTTCAATTATTATTGCAAGGCGTTTAAGCGCCTTCTGCAGTTCACCGAACGCGGTGGACTGACGCGCCTTTCCGCTTTCGTAATACTTCTTTTCCAATTTTCGCGTGTTGCCTTTGATAAGACAGCTTCCCGAAAGAAGATTATATTCTGCACCGTTGTAGGGTGCGGTGGCCTCAAGCCCCAGCCTTTCGGTAACCGTCTGCGCAAAGTCGTCGCAAACGGTATCGTGACCGTGGTTAACAAACACCGTTCTTGGTTTTTGCTCGAAAGCGCCCAACCACGAAATCAGCATATCCATATCGGCGTGACCGCTGATACCGGCAAGTTGCTCTATCGCTGCATTAACCATCACCTTTTCACCGAAAAGTTTAACTTCGGCAGCGCCTTCGGTTATTACCCTGCCCAGTGTTCCCTCTGCCTGATAGCCAACGAACAGCACGGTGCTGTCGGCGCGCCACAGATTGTGTTTAAGGTGGTGGCGTATGCGGCCGGCCTCGCACATTCCGCTGGCGGAAAGTATCACCTTGGGCGATTTATCAAGATTTATCAGCACCGAATCATCGCTCGTTACCGAAAGATGCAGATCGGGGAATTTTATGGGATTTATGCCCGATTCAAGCAGTTCTATCGTCTCGCTGTCAAAATAATCGTAAAGGTCGCTGCTGTATATCTCGGTCGCCTCCACCGCAAGAGGACTGTCCACATAAACAGGGAAGTGGTCGTGACCGCTGATAAGACCCTTTTCCTTGATGATGCGTATCAGATAGAGAAGTTCCTGTGTTCTGCCTATCGCAAAAGAAGGAATTACAACATTTCCGCCGCGGTCGAAGGTGTCCTGCAGAATACGGGTAAGTTGCGCCACATAGTCCGGGCGAATGCCGTGGGTACGGTTGCCGTAGGTCGATTCGATAACAACATAATCGGCCTTTTTCGGCACAGCAGGGTCGCATATAAGCGGACGATCGGTATTGCCCAGATCACCCGAAAATACTATCGTTTCGGTGTGACCGTCCTCGGTAACGGCGAGGCTGATACTTGCCGAACCCAGAAGATGCCCTGCATCGGTGAAGGATACGGTAATACCCTTACAAAGTTCATATTCCTTTTCGTAATCGCAAGAATAAAACTGTTTGAGCGAACGCTTGGCGTCTTCTACAGTGTAGAGCGGTTCATACATATCCGCGCCCGAACGCTTTGCCTTGCGGTTGCGCCACTTTGCCTCGAACTCCTGAATGTGTGCCGAATCAAGAAGCATTATACCGCAAAGTTTCGCCGTGGCGGCGGTGGTATATATTTTACCCCGAAAACCGTCCTTTACAAGCGCAGGTATCTTTCCCGAATGGTCAATATGCGCGTGTGTAAGCAGCAGATAATCTATCTGCGAAGGCATTATCGGCAGATTACAGTTTTCGTATATATCGGGGCCCTGTTCAAGACCGCAGTCTATCATAACCGTTTTACCGCCCGCATAAACCACTGTACACGAACCTGTAACCTCGTGTGCGGCACCGTAAAAAGCAATTTTCATCGTCTGTCCTCCTTGGCATTTCTATTGCTATATATTATACTATCTTTTACGCATAAGTGCAACACTAACATAAAATCATTCAAAATATTTTACATTTTGTTTATTTTTCACAATCCAAACAGCAAAGGTCTGACCGATAAGGCCAGACCCGCACCGTTAGTAACATCTTTTAATGTCGCAGTGTGTTCTGCGCATTAAATCATTTGTTTTTTTCTTTCCTTTTTCCGAACATCGGAGCAGATATCATTCCGCTGCCGCTTACGAACATAAGCGCAAACAACAGAGCGATATTTTTGTTGTACCCGGTCTTGGGCGACTGGGTATCCTTTTCGCCTTCACCCGAATAATCGTATACATTTTCAAATTCGGCAACTGCACCGTCTGTCCTGTTGCCGTTCAAAGTAATAACTGCAACCAGTTCGTTATTTTCATTCAGCAGTATCTCAACACCCACCTCATATTCGGCGTTGCTGTACTGAACATTCACTCTGCCGCCGTCTACCTCTGTAAGTTTGTAGGTGTAGGTTTTGCCTGCATCATCTTCGCTGTAGCCGAGGCTAAACCGTGCTCTGCCGTTTGCATCGGACATAACACTTTGCTTTTCGCCGCTTTCGGTGTTTTCAAGCACAAACTCGAAACCTTCAGGGCCGATCTTCTCACTGCCCTTGTTAATAACAGTCTTCTTAACATCGATATCTACCGAAATATCAGCAGGTTTTGGAGTATAGACATTAGTGAAGGTTATCATATTGGCAGGACGCATTTCTTCTTCGGACAGAGCGTATATCTCCTCGTTTTCTATCACAAGATTTCCTTCACCGTTATCGACAACCGTTATCGCCACGCCAAACAGGGTGTCATCGTAAGTTATGCGCTCGATGCCGTTATTCTTTTCGGCAACAACAAAGAAATATTCACCGATATCCTCTATAACAAGACCGGGAGCAAATTCGAAACCGCCATCGATATTATTGTTGGCAGTCAGCAAAAGTTGACCGATTTCAAATTCAGAATCTGCTTCATACAGTTCAAACTCAAACTCGTTTTCTGCAGGTTCTCTGCCTTCAAGTATCTTGGTTCCTGCTATGGAATATTCGGTTGATGCCGCATTGTATCTGTTGGTGAAATCAAGCGTTTGAGCGGTGAAATTGCCTTCATAATACGGGCATACTATACTGAAAACTCTGGCATCCATCTCGCCGTGACCGTTATCGCGTACATTTACCGTGATATAATATCTGGTAATATCGTACTGAACACCCTTGGTATCGGCGGGAACCGATTCCATAAGAACATAGTAGTGATAGCCGCGGTCTGATTTATCGAAGGTAAGTTCTATACCGTATTCACCAAGCGAATTGTAGACCCGCGCGGTTGCCGTTTTATAGGGATTTGCCATATCGGAAATAGCGAAGTCTGCACCGGTTTCGTACAGATTGAAGGTGAATTCACCTTCGGATTTGCCCTCCAAAAACTTGGTTCCCGAGAGGGTCAGTTCGGTAGGCAGTACGGTATAGTGGTTTTCAAATTCAACCTCTATTTCTCCCGAAACATCGACGCCGTCTAAAGTGACTGATTTTGCGATAGTGCCGTCACCGTTATCCTTCAAAATAACCTTCATAACATAAACGGTGTCATCATAGGTTATACCCTTAAGATCCTGGGGATTTTCAATTATTTCTCTTATTTCGTAGGTATACTCGGTATCGGCAAACGACTGCGCATTATAAATGTTATATTCAAGCGTTTCAAAAGCGAAGGTTCCGTCTGCACTGTTTCGTGCAGTTGCTATGGGGATGGCATTGCCACGCTCGTAAAGACCGAATAAAAATTCGCCTTCGATAAGTTCTCTTTCGGGGAGAATCTTTTTGCCCCTGACAGTTACGCTTTCGGTGTCGTTTATGCGATAGGTATTGTTAAAGTTTATCTCATCGGCTTCTACATCACCGCTGCCCACAAGATGAATATGGGTTGCTGTTGCGGTAAGAACGGTTTTATTTCCGTTAAGGGTCTTTGCAACATTAACGGTGATGTGATATCTGGAATTATCGTATCCGATACCGTTATTCTGTGCACCTGCATTTTCGGCAACCGCCAGATAATAGGTGCCTTCCTGGTCAAAGGATACCCCACCCAAGGCATAGCGCCCGTTGGAATCGGCGGTAGCAGAAACGGTATCCAATACCTTGGCGTTTGTATTGGTTATGCTGAAGGTTGCATCGGTCTGATAAAGACTGAACGAGAAACTGTCGCCGCTGCGCAGAGCGCCGCCGTTAAGGGTTTTCTTACCACTGAAATTCAGTTCGTTGGATACAACGCCATCGTCATAAGCGTTAGTAACAATGAAGGGTTCGTTTGCAATATCACTTACCTGTGCACCGATACCGTTTGCAGCATTTGCATCATAACGGTAATAATGAACTTCGGGTTCTGCAGACATTGCATCAGACCAATCTATTTCTACAACATATTTCCAACCGGTATCGTAGGTCATACCTACTACCTGACTGCCTGTTAACGGAATTATCTCGCGCAGGTAGAAATATTTTGCGTCTTCAAAATCGCTTTGTGTTACATTGATAGTAATTCTCGCATTTCCGTTCTGATCGGTTATGGTGGAATAAATAGGTTGGTTGTCGGATACCGAACCAAACAATCCCATCATAATACCGCCGCTATGACCCAAAACGGTCTGGGAAGGGTCGTCTTCACGAACAACATTCTTGACTATGGGAACCGTAACGGTGGTTGCCATATAGATGTTGGTGAAATCTTTATTTACAATGTAACCGTTTGTACCGGACTCAACCGTTCCCATACCCTGATGTGCAACAACAGAGTAGATTATCAGTTTTCCACTGCCGTTATCTGTAACGCTGACCGAAAATGCACCGATAGATGTATCATAAAAAATATCTTCTACGGCGCCGTTTTCAGGTTTTACTTCATAAACAACATAACTGTAGGTTCCAATGTCATCGTAAACGATGCCGCTCATATCTATTGAATAGTCGGCGCCGTTTGCCTTTACAACATCAACGATTATCGGGTTGCCTACCGCAACGGTTCCCTGACCGCCAAACACTACACGCTGTAATGCAACCTTATAAAGGTCGATATTGTTGTCCCATTCTCTGCCCGAAACGGTCTTTTCGCCCTGAACGGTAATGTTTGCCGAAACGCCATCGGGCTCGTAATCGTTAACAAGCATTACTTCCGATTCAATGCCCGTTGCTATTTCGCCTTCAAGGTTTTGGGCATCGGTTGTAAGGGTAAATCCATCGGGGATATTGTTTTCGCTTACGGAGTATTCAACACCTTCCGGAATGTTGGTAAACCTGACATCGGTGCCGTCGCTTAAAGTGAATTTATATGTGTTGTTTGAACGAACCGCATTTTGCGGAGCGATTATTTGAGCAAGATCATTTTCATCACCGGTAAAGGTTACAAGAATCTCAAATTCCTTTGCAGCAAGTTCGTCAGACAGTACAGTAAACGGATGGGTTACATCCTTTTCTACCAGCAGACTGCCATACCCCTTCGGGGTGTTTTCAAAATGCACTTCGGCAAGAACGAACTGCCCGATAGTACCGGTTGCATTTTCAGATTTTGCCGTGTAATACGCAGAGTATGCCTCGGTAACTGTATACTGTGCACCTGCAGGAAGACCGGTAATGTAGGCGGTATCGCCTGCCTTTATCGTAACCTGTATAGTATCTCGTGAAACTATAGCAGAGGTGTTTCTCTCTACGCCGTTTTGGGAAACAATATGTACCGGATAGGATGCGGCAAGATTTGCGCCCGAAAGCGAAATATTAAAGGTAAAGGTATCGGATGCACCGTCAACCGCGGCAGAAAGGGTTTTTGTAAGTTTTATTCCCTGTGCGGGAACAGCCCTTACAGAGCCGTTATTTCCAAGGTAGTGAAGAACATGGTACCCGTTATGTTCCTCGGCCTCGTGGTGTTCTATGTGGGGATAGTTTGACCAGCCGAGCGTTTCGGTTGTGTTGTCCGATTTGTGGGCGTGTGCCTGCTCGCCGTGAACCTCTTCTCCGAAATAGAATTCGGGAGAATCTTTCAGTATAAACCAGCCGTTTTGTCCCTGAATCTGCACAACAGACTCGGTGTCCTCCAAAAGAGAGGCGGATATCGGGTTATAAGCCGAATTCAGTATAATCCTGTTGCCGCTTTTTTCTATCCATTTATGTTCGGTATAGAAACCGCTTCCGGCCGGTCTTGTGCCGGTATACGGTCTGTAATTGGAATCAAGCACCTGTGTATTTTCGGTGTAGTAATAGCGCTCGTTTTCGATAGAGGGAATAAACTGCGCTACGGTGGTATTCATAATACCGTGATTAAATATATGGGGGTCGGGATTTTTGGGGATAGTAAATACCGTTCCCTCGTTGTTACGCCAACGGTTGGTATAGAAGGTATATACGCCATCGCTGCCGCGGCGGAAATCTTCGCCCTTCATTTTTTCAGAGATATTATAGGGGGTTATCTCGTTGTCAAGACCCACTTCAAACAGTAATGAAATCGGTTTTTTGGGTTCGTAGGTCATACCGATAAGATTATCCTGTCTTAGTTCGTCACCGCTTACGGTTATGGTGTAGGTAACCATCGGCAGGAGAGATGCAGGAACGTTTATATCCACTATCTGTCTGCCGGTATCAATATCTTCTCTTACACGAACAAGCGAATAAAGCATAGAACTTTCAACATGGTTCTGTGTAACATCGCCCATATAGAAATAAGAGCGAATTATATACTTTGCATCCGATGCTCTGGAATCCTCATTATCGTGAGCGGCTATGCCGGAATAGGGCATAATATAATTATTTTCTTCATCAGCATACCAGGCAAGATAGTTTGAAAAATCGTCGGGAGAAGTGTAGCGGATAAATCCGCTGTCCTTTGCAGTGTTCAACAGAAGGGTCGCTTCGGAAACAGATATACCAAAACGCTCTGCTACAGCGCTGAGCACCTCATTTTCAAACCCTTCCAACTGCTCTTCCGAATACCTGTCGCTATCAAAATCAGATACCTTTCCGGTGGTTGCAAATTCTGCAAACATACCGCCGGTAACCAGTTTTCCCTCGCCTATATAAAGGCCCTTCATATCCTTTACCTTCATATGGGTACCTATTTCATCGGTGAAGGAGATATATCCGTCCTGATGGATTTCGGTTCCGCTTATATGGGTGCTGTAATAGCGTGACTGTATTACTATCTCGTCAACAATAGAGTCAAATGCCTGAGTAAGGCCGGAGGCACTCTGGGTCTGCCAATATCTGTCTACATAATCAAGGGAGGTAACCTTTTCGGGGGAAGATGCCCTTTTTACACGGAAGGTTGATCCACCTATGAAGGTGCCCGTGGAATTCTGCGTAAGACCGAGATATGTATCAGCAAAACCCTTAAAGCGGTTATAAAGATTGTTGTTGGGGTTCATCGGGTCAAGCACATTGTGGGCATAATTGTGATCGGCATCAAGATTATAGCCCAGTGTATAAAAACGGGCATCCTGACCGTAGTGTTCCGAAATTTCGGCCTCTGCCCAAGCGGCAGTAAGCATTGTGCCGAAGGCGGTTATGTCGTCCTCCCTGAAATCACTGTTATCACAATTCGCATTTGTTGCCTGTGTATATTTATCAACGGTTGTATTGCTACCGGTCTTTGTTCGGTAGGAAGGCTGACCGTCACTCATAAATACCATTATAGGCAGTCTTTTTGTACCTGCCTGAATTTTTCCGTCCTCTATAGTGGTATCGGCAGCCAGAAATTCCTGTGCGGCGGCATAAAATCCACCCTGTGTATAGGTTCCTGCCGACTGGGCGATATAATTCGTGTCAACCTTAGTATTACCCACATAAACATCGTTTGCAATATAGATTCGATTGGTATCGTTCTGCCGTGAGTATCTTAAAATATTTCCGTTCGCCGCACGGGAGGTATAGCGGTTAAGCGGAAGCAGAACCCGCGCACTGCCGTTATAAATAACAACACCTACACGGTTGTGATTGTTAAGTTCAAGAAGCCTTTTCAATGCTTCGTTGGCGCCGTTGACCATATCATCAATGGAAGATGTTGCCGCCGCGCCTGTTCCCATACTTGTGGAAGCATCAAGAACAATTATGGTATCGGTGGGGGTGTAGGAATAACCCTTTATCTCCGAATTGGAGCCCAACGCCGAAAGCGCCACCAAAAAGTTTTCGTTTCCGAAATTATCTTCACCAAAGGAAAGGTTATCACGGATATCCGAAAAATACGGGTCACTTAATGCTTCACTTGCAGTATATACCGATTTATCAAGGAACACACCGCCGGCATAGCGGCTGCTTTCCGGCAAAAACCATTTTTCCCAATCCGAAAGTGTCTTCGGGTCGGCTATCGAACTGCTGTATGACGGTGCCGCCATCGCCGTAAATGGCAGATAGGTCATAACAAGTGTAAGACACAACAGTATACTTAATAGTTTTGTACTGAATTTATTTTTCATCTTTCCGTTTTCCTCCTTATATGCGTTGCTTCTATATGTAACAAACTTCACTTTGTGTCCCCTCCTGAATCGTTATGCACCGATATGTTTTCTGCCCTTCTTTTTTCACATAAGCAGATGTCTATTTCGTTTTTACTGTTCTTATAATATATACAATCGCTGCAACAATCTTCCGGTGGACTGCCCCTTTCTACCGTATAGTGCTCACACGGTATCTGCACCGCCGTGACCAGCGGATATCCCCGAGCATTGTATAGCGGATTATTTATAAAGTCGGGATATATCACAACGGGTTCACCGTTTTTTCTGTCCGATTCTTCGTAATATCCGTATCGCAGTTCAAATAAATATCCGTGTATTTCCAACTGCATATACAAATCGCCCTCTTTAGGAATATTAACTCTATCCGGCACGGGACATTTCCTCCTTTCGGATTATTTTACCGCGTAAAAAAAGAACCTTTACGCTACGATAATAGTGTAAAGGTTCCTAAAGGAAAAAACATCCACCTAAAACGGATAAAAAAAGTATATATTTCAAACAAAATCGATAAGTTGTTTTCGCTTGTCAACTCCCGTTTTATTTTTAGCCGACCGCACAAGCGATTTTACAGAAGATTCGGATATGAAAAGTCTTGCCGCTATCTGCGAATCGGAAAGACCGAAGACAACAAGTCTGGCAACCTCGCGTTCTCGCGGAGAAAGGTGCACCGATACGGTTTTTTTAAGCACCGCATTGTGAATAACGGTCCAGCCGTCGTGCAATTGTTTGTGCATCTCTTTAACCTTTTTCAGCGCGGCAGTGTCAGCCAGCGCGATGCGGTCATCAAGAAATGTTCCCAACTGCCGCCTGTGCTCTACAAGCGGACCGTACAAACCATCTGCCAAACACAGTTTTATTGCCCTGTCAATATGCATCGTTGCCGATCGGTTATCACCGCTCTGATGATAAGCAATACCGCACAAAAGGCGAAGATAAATCTCTGCCATAATTATCTTGTCTGCCACCATTTGGGATATCATCGGTTCCATTATATAGGGCATCATTTTTATCAGTCCGAAGCCGCTTACACCCTCAAACTTGATATTTCCCATAGCAATTTCCTGCGAAGCAATAAAAAGATACTTTATATAATACACCCTTGCCGCAGGATGTGCATCACTTGGAAGATTATCAAAACAACCGCGCCTGAACCAGTCAGGGAATGCAGTGGTATCGCGTATTGCACTGTCCACCGAAGCAATAGCAAGCGCAACTATATCCCTATCGGTATCGTTACAGCAGGGGGCATCGACAAGGTGCCTTCGCGCCTCATTCCAAAGGTTTACATCGCCCTTCCACATGGCAACAAGCGAAAGCAATATTCCCCCCGAAACGATGGAATAAAACTCGGTATAATCATCAAGAAATTTTCTTGCATTTGTGTACACCGCATCAATATCGCCCCGACTGTAGGCAATCGCTGCCGCAAATAATTTCTGTGTTTCCTCGTTATATGCCAATTCTTCAATTCGCCTGTTGGCACTGCCTGCTTCACAGTATAGGTCGGTCATATCAAGAAACGGACTTTTGCGCAAAAGTTTTTTTGAAAAAGTTTCATCTGTTTTTGCGGATTTAATTCGTCCGTCTACCGGCTTTACCGCATCGGCAGGTATCATCCAGTTAAGACCGAAACGCTCTGCGCCATCAATCTTTCCCTTTTTGCAATAATCCTGAACGCGCCTTAAAGACACGCCCCATTTTTCGGCCGCTTGTGTAGCGGTTATCATTTTCATCTTCATCGCCGCTTTCCGTCGTTTGTGCGACATTTACAAGAAGATTCGTTATTCTTTCAAAACCGAAATCTTCTTTTTTATTATATGTCGTTTCTGCGACAAATACAATACAAATTTTATTATCTGTTATCCGCCGTTTATTAAATCAAAATTTCGCTTTATCGGGGCGGTACCGCGCCACATATAGGCACGGCCCTGTGGGTCTTCGCCCGGGGAGTAGGAATTGCGATAGCCTTCGATAAATTCAGGAATATCGGTAGTTTTTTTGCCCTTGTTCATCGGGCAGACCTCGGCACAAATATCACAGCCCCACAAAATTTTATTTTCACAAAGGATTGCCGCCTCTTTTTCGGAAAGCCTACCCTTTTTCTGGCTGAGCGCCGAAAGACACCTTTCCTTTTCGCAACCTACGGGGCAGAATTTAAGGCACATTCCGCAGTTGATACACTCTGCCGTAATAGGCGGCAGGGCATCGATGGGCATATCGGTTACTATCTCGCCGATAAAGACAAAGCTGCCGTAGACTTGATTTATAAGCAGACCGTTTTTGCCCTTCACGCCGAGCCTTGCCGACACCGCGGCATCTACCTCCGGCAAAGGAGAATTATCTGTAAACGGCACAAAGGAATAATCGGTAAATTTTTCTGAAAGTTTAGCGGCGGCGGTTTCAAGATATCGCATAACAATGCCGTGATAATCGGGCACTGCGGCATACCGGCTTAAATTTTCGGGCGGTGCAGACTGCACCTTATATGGGAAAAGACAGACTATAACACTACCTGCACATTCGGGCAGACGCACCGAATTGCGCACGGGAAAAAGGCGGTTAGCAAAGGGGGCAAAATCGCAGACCCCCACCTGTGTGATACCCATATCAATAAATATATTTTTTATATCTGCCCTCATTTTTCGCGCACCGCCTTAAAAAAATCCTGCAAAAGGGCAGTGCAGTCATCCTCGCAGATGCCGCCGAACACTTCGGGTTTAGATTCGTACCCCAGCGACGCCAGATTTACAACACTGTCGAAACTGCCTGCACGAAGGTCAAACGCCCCGAAAACCACTGTGGATATTCGGGCGTTTATTATCGCACCTGCACACATCGGGCAGGGTTCCAATGTTACATATATGGTGCAACCGTCCAGCCGCCAATCGCCCGTTTTTTCACAAGCGGCAGATATTGCCTCTATCTCGGCGTGGGAGATAACGCTCATTTTCTCCTCGCGGCGGTTGTAGCCCTCTCCGATTATTTCACCGTTTTTAACGATAACGGCACCTACGGGTACCTCCCCTTTGGCTGCCGCCAAACGGGCAAGTTCCAGCGCTCTTTGCATATATTTTCTGTTCATATCCTTCTCCTAAAAAAGACGAGCAAAAAGCCCGTCTTTTTTTTAACTGAATATATAGCCTATTGCCTGTGAAAAGGCATTATACAATTCCAAAACCATAAAAATGATAATAAAACAAGAGGTAAAAAACCATATACTCTTTTTCTTTTCTGATGCCTCGCAGTCGGGTTCTTCGAGCGTATATGCATCGCTGCCCTGCCGTTTTGATATTATCGACAGTCCGATAATCGAAACGGTGAGTGCCAGAGTAAGATAGAGTGTATAGATTATATTGGTATACTGCGTGGGAATATAGTCCTCCAAAGAAGAAAAGACCACCGACATCAGATTATTCCAACTGTGCACCGCAATACATATCCACAATGTTCCGGTTTTAACACGGATAAGACCCACTGCAAGTCCCACCAGAAACGCAAACGGAATCTGACCGAGATTGCCATGCATAATACCGAAAAGTACCGAAGATACCATTATGGCAAAACCCTGACCGTACTTTTCAAGAAATCCAAAAACGACACCTCTGCAGGCGAATTCCTCTACAAGAGCAGGAACCACGGCGGTAGATATAAGCACAAGTATAAAACCGAATGTACCCTTCGGTGTATCATAAGAATAGGGTTCGTATCCTAAACCGAATTCTTCAAATATCTGACTTGCGATGGAACTTGCAATATTCGCCACAGCGCAAAAGCCCACACCGATAAGAAAATAGGGCAGTGCGGTGCCTTTTTTCGGGCGGCCTAAAGGAACAAGTTCGCTTATCCTGCCGCCTGCCGCCTTGGCGGCGATGGTAAACGGTGCCAAAAATGCCACACTTGAAAGCAATATCTGCACCAGTTCCAACGATGCGCTTTCGGTGATTATAGTGTGTGCCTGAAGTTGTGAAAAACCGAGCAGCGTCATCACAAACACATACGCGTCGTACCAAAACGACATTATAAGATAAGTACAGATAAAACATATACCTGATATTCTTGCTATGCGGCGAATATCACGCTTTTCACGAAGTGTATTTTCGGTGTATCCATTCGGAACATAGGGTGCGGTATAGGGATTTTGCGCACCGAAAAACGGAGATTGTTGTTCTTCTTCGGCGGCCTGTGTTTCCTCAAAAGCAGAAGGCTGTTCCGTAGTTTCAGAACCGCTTTGCGGTGAGTAATTATTTTCGTTTTCCTGCAGCATAAAATCACATCATTTCTGAAAAATGACCGCAGGGGGCGTATGCCCCCTCGGTTTAAGCAATTCGACTATCGTCGGCTTAATGATATCGGTTGCCGCTTTATACCGATATCATTCGTTTTGAGAATCCTCGGTATCATCAGGGATTTCTGTATCGGGTTCGGCTTCACCTGCATCGGCATCTGCCTGTTCGGGAAGCGAAAGTTCCTCTGCATCATCGTGCTCTGCCTTGGCAACCGAGAGGATCTTCTCACCCTCCTTGACCCTCATTACACGAACGCCCTTTGCAGGACGGGCAAATTCAGAAATATCACCTGCAAATATACGAATGATGATACCGTTGGAGGCTATCATAATGATATCCTCGTTCTCCTCAACAGGAAGTACCGCCGCAACATCGCCGTATTTTTCAACACGGTAGTTCATAAGACCCTTGCCGCCACGGGACTGCAGTCTGTAGCAGGAGATGGGGCTTATTCTGCCGTAACCCGTCTCGGTTACGGTGAGGATTCGTGTATTCTCGTTTGTTACCGCCATATCAACGATGGTGTCGTCCTCGCGCATCTTTATCGCACGGACACCGCGCGCGGTTCTGCCCATAGAGCGAACCTGCTCCTCGTTGAACTGGATAGCAAGACCCTTCTTGGTGGAAACAAGCAGATTGTTGTTACCATCGGTCATACGAACAAATCCAAGTTCGTCGCCCTCGTCTATAGTGATGGCGATGATACCCGTCTTTCGGGTATTCTTGAAGTCGGACAGTTTTGTTCTCTTTATAATGCCCTTCTTGGTTATCATACATACATAGCGCTCGTTTTCGTCCTTGACGGTGCAGGGCAGGATAACCGTTATCTTTTCATCGGGTTGCAGAGGAACAAGGTTTATAATATTCATTCCCTTTGCGGTTCTGCTGCCTTCGGGAATTTCGTATGCCTTTATCCTGTATACCCTACCGAGTGTGGTGAACATCATTATGCTGTCATGCGAGGAGCAAACAAGCATACTTTCAACGATATCGTCTTCACGGGTAGTCATACCGGTGATGCCTCTGCCGCCACGGTGCTGAACATTGTATGTTCCGCTGGGCAGACGCTTGATATAGCCGTTTTCGGTCTTGGTTATAACGCACTCCTCAAGCGGAATAAGGTCTTCAATATCAACCTCACCCGCAACATCGGAAATTTCGGTGCGGCGCTCGTCGTTGAAACTGTCACGTAGGTTGAGCGAATCGGTCTTTACTATATCAAGAACCCTTTCCTGACTTGAAAGAATGGCATCGCACTCCTTAATAAAGGCAAGTTTTTCTTCCAGTTCATCAAGTATTTTCTGTTTTTCAAGACCGGCAAGTCTTCCAAGCGGCATCTGAACGATGGCGGTAGTCTGGGCATCATCCAGACCGAAGCGGTCGCTTAAAGCCTCTTTACTTTCGGGAATTGTCTTACTTGCACGGATAATGGCGATAACCTCGTCAATAAAATCAAGTGCAACCTTAAGACCTTCAAGAATGTGGGCGCGTTCTGCCGCCTTTCTGCGGTCGAATGCGGTACGGCGGCGAATAATATCACACTGAAAATCGATACTGTTCTGCAGCATCTCTTTAAGTGTAAGTACCTGCGGTTTGCCGTTTACTATTGCAAGAAGAATAGCACCGAAGGTAGACTGAAGTGCAGTATAAGAATATAGTTTGTTAAGAATAACCTGCGGATTGGCGTCCTTCTTTATATCAACAACTATTCTGATACCGCCGTCTCGCTTAGAGGAATAGTCAACAACATCGTCGATTCCCTCTATCTTCTTTTCGGCAGCAAGGTCATAAATATGTTTTACAAGGTCCTTTTTGCGTACCTTGTAGGGAATTTCGGTTATAACGATACGATATCTGCCGTTTTTAACCTCTTCTATCTCTGCCTTGCCGCGAACGATTATCTTGCCGCGGCCGGTAGCATAGGCGGCACGGATTCCCGCTCTGCCCATAATGGTACCACCGGTCGGAAAATCGGGGCCCTTAATATACTGACAAAGTTCAGAAAGGTCGGCATCGGGGTTATCGATAAGTGCGCACATCGCATCTATAACTTCGCCAAGGTTGTGGGGCGGAATTTCGGTCGCCATACCTACAGCGATACCCGAAGAACCGTTTACAAGAAGTTGCGGAAAACGCACCGGCAAAACTTCCGGTTCCTTAAGACGGTCATCGTAGTTGGGTACAAAATCAACCGTTTCCTTGTTTATATCATCGAGCATTCTGAGCGAAAGTTTATTCATTCGCGACTCGGTGTATCGGTAGGCGGCGGCAGGGTAGCCGTCGATATTACCGAAGTTTCCGTGACCGTCTATAAGCGGATAACGCAGTGAAAAATCCTGTGCCATACGAACCATAGCATCGTAAACACTGGAGTCACCGTGCGGATGATAACGACCCAGCACCGAACCGACGGTATCGGCGCACTTACGGTGTGCCTTATCGGGGGTGAGTCCGTTTTCGTACATTGTATAGAGTATACGGCGGTGAACCGGTTTAAGACCGTCCCTTACATCGGGCAGAGCACGGCCTACCAGTACCGACATCGAATACTGCAGCATACTTGTTTTGGCCTCGTCGGTTATCTCAACGGGAAGAATTTTGGTTTCTTCGTCTTCAGGCCATCTTTGTAATTCGTGTTTAGCCATTTATCTCTGCCTCCTTATATATCAAGATCGGTTGCGAAGAGTGCATTTTCTTCTATGAATCGGCGTCTCGGTTCAACCTCGTCGCCCATAAGCATCGAGAAGGTCTCGTCTGCAAGAACGGCATCGGCCATATTAACCCTTAAAAGGGTACGGCGTTCGGGGTCGAGTGTGGTTTCCCACAACTGGTCGGGGTCCATTTCACCAAGACCCTTGTAGCGCTGAACTTCGGCGCTGCCGCCCAATTTTTCAATATATTCTGCCTTTTCCTCATCGGTAAAAGCATCGTAGTGCTGTTTGCCTTTTGATACACGGTAAAGAGGAGGACAAGCAAGATAAATATGTCCGGTTTCGATAAGTTCGGGCATAAAACGGAAGAAGAAGGTAAGAAGAAGTGTTCTGATATGGGAACCATCGACATCGGCATCGGCCATAATTACTATCTTATCATAGCGCAGACGGGAAATATCGAAGTTTTCGCCTATTCCCGTACCGAGAGCTACGATAACAGGGGTTAATTTATCGTTGCCGTAAACCTTATCTGCCCTTGCCTTTTCAACATTCAGCATCTTACCCCACAGCGGAAGTATAGCCTGATAGTTGCTGTCTCTTCCTTCAACTGCACTACCGCCGGCGCTGTCTCCCTCAACGATGTATATTTCGGTCTTTGTAGCATCGTTTGAGATACAGTCGGTCAGTTTTTCGGGCATTCTGGTTTTACTGCCGATACCCGATTTGCTGCGCTCGGCATTTCTTGCCTTTTGTGCGGCAAGTCTTGCGCGGGAGGAATCGATAGATTTATCAAGAATTATCTTTGCTTCGTTGGGATTTTCCTCAAGATACTGATAAAGTTTATCTGATACGATATTATTTACAAGTGTACCGATTGCGGTGTTACCCAATTTTGCCTTGGTCTGCGATTCAAACTGTGCATCGGTAAGTTTAACACTTACAACTGCAATAAGACCTTCGTTTACATCGTCGCCTTTAAGTTTTTCGTCCGAATCCTTCAGTTTTTTGAAATCCTTACCGTATTTATTTATAACCTTTGTAAGGGCAGTTTTGAAAGATGCCTCGTGGGTACCGCCGTCCACCGTGTGTATGGTGTTGGCAAAGGACATTATCTTTGTATCAAATCCGGTGCACCATAATAGTGCTATTTCTGCAGTAGAATCTTTACCGTTTCCGGAAAGATATATAACATCCTGATTCAGTCTTTCCTTCTTTGATTTTTCAAGCATGTATTCTACATAGTTTTTAATACCGCCTTCAAAACAAAGGTCGTCGCTGCGGTCGGGATTTTCGGCATCGCTGCGCTTATCGGTAAGAACTATTCTGATACCGCCGTTAAGAAATGCCTGTTCACGCAGACGGTAAAGAAGTGTATCATAATCATAACGGGTAGTATCGGTAAATATTGAAGGATCAGGCTTGAATGTTACAGTAGTACCCGTTTCGGTGGTATCGCCCACTATTTCAAGGTCGTTTACAATATTTCCGCACTCATAACGCTGACGGTGGATATGTTCGCCGTCCTTTACCTCTACCTCAAGCCAGGTAGAAAGGGCATTAACGACCGACGCACCAACACCGTGCAGACCGCCCGATACTTTATATCCGCTGCCGCCGAACTTACCGCCGGCATGAAGAATGGTGAAAACAACGCTAACGGTGGGGATTCCTTTTTGGGGATGGATACCAACGGGAATTCCGCGTCCGTTATCGGATACACGAATAACACCTTCATCCAGCAGGTCAACTGTTATCTTGTCGCAAAATCCTGCAAGAGCCTCGTCTATAGAGTTATCCACAATCTCATACACAAGATGGTGTAAACCTCTTTCACCGGTGGAACCGATGTACATACCGGGTCTTTTACGAACCGCTTCAAGACCCTCTAATACCTGTATTGAGGACTCGTCATAAGACTCATTTACCGGTAAATTTATCTCGTTACTCATACTTTTCTCCTTATCATATATTTTCTTCATAACCCGTTCTTTTCAGCAATGTTACCGAAGAGGGTTGTGAAAGAAATATCTTTTTTACTCCTTTTTTTTCACACACAACAAAGGTTTTAGGAATATCTGTAGCGGTATTTATTACCCTTTTTTCCTTTTCAGCACGATTTAGAAAATCACGCGTTCTTTTTGATACCGTTGTGCTTTCAAAATCGAAAATTCCTACGATTTCTTCTTCCTTTATCATCGTGTTGTTTCCAATATTTATGTACATTTTATATTTCCGCCGTCAACATTTATTATTTTTCCTTCTATAAGACCCTTTGTATTTGAAGGATCACAGCAGGTTATAAATGACTGACGCCCTTTTATATGATTAAGAATATAATTTTGCCGTGCAGGGTCAAGTTCGCTCATCACATCGTCCAGCAGACACACGGGACATTCGCCAACACTTTTTTCGTAGGACTGCGCCTGTGCAAGTTTAAGAGCCAGTGCAATACTTCTTTTCTGACCTTGAGAGGCATATTCTCTGGCATTAAGATTATCAAGTGAAAAAATAATATCATCGCGATGAGGACCCACCGATGTAACCCCTAAAAAACTGTCATTTTTTCTTGATTTCAAAAGATTTTCAGCAATTTCCTGCTCATCGGTACTTTGAATGTATTCAACATTTATCTTTTCACGACCGTTTGATAGCCCGAAATATATTTCGGGAATAAATTCCATAAGAGATGAAAGATATTTTTTTCGGTATTCTATTATCTTTTTCCCTGAAAAAGTAAGTTCCTTTTCAAAAACATCAAGCATCACCGAAAGGCTGCCGTCGTATTTATAATCTTTTATTATACTGTTTCGCTGGGACATCGCCCTGTAATATGAATGTAGTATTTCTATATAATTAGGATATAACTGCCCGATTGCGGTATCTATAAACTTTCTTCTTACATTCGGGCCATCCTTTACAAGTGAAAGATCATTCGGTGAAAAAATTACCGCACTGAAATTTCCTGCGAGGCGGCTTGGCGCCGATAATTTTTTATCATTAAAATACGCCGTCTTTTTTTCACCGAAAACTATTGCAGCATTATTCTCAATTCCGCCGCTTATAAAATCAATTTCACATCTTGCATTTGATTCGCCTATTTTTATATAGGAATTTTCTTTCGAAGCGCGAAAACTTTTAGCACCGGTAAAAAGCCATATTGCCTCTATTATATTTGTTTTTCCTTGTGCATTTTCGCCGCAAATAACATTCATTTCTTTTTCGGGAAAAAATTCAATATTCTTAATATTGCGAAAATTAGCGCAGAAAAGTCTTTTAATCTGCATAGTCTACTTTTACCTTTTCGCCGTCAAACTCAAAAATATCGCCTTTTCTGAGTTTTTTTCCGCGCATTACGCATATTTCACCGTTTACTTTAACCTGACAGTCCTGTATAAGCATTTTAGCCTGTCCTCCCGTTCCAACAAGACCGGAAAGTTTAAGTGCACTGTCAAGCCGGATAAAATCTTCCTTTATTTTTATAGTTTCCATTATTTTAACCTCATCGGCATTACAAGATATAGATAATCCTTATTATTTTCATCTGCCGAAGTTATAAGCACTGCACTGTCTTTACCTGTGAAGGAAAATACAACCTCTCCATCATCACACGCCTTTAGTGCCTCAAGTAAAAACCTACTGTTCATTCCCACTTCAAAATTATCACCATCGTGATCAACCACCATATTTTCGGTGGCTCTGCCCATAGCAGTAGCACTTGAAAGGGTAAGTTTTGAATCTATAAAATTCCATCTTACAGGATTTGTAAATACATCGCTTATAAGAAGTGAAACACGCTCTAAAGTATCAACCAATTCTGTTTTATTAAATTTTATACTCTGCCAACGCTTTTCGGGGATAAGTTTTTCAAAGTTTACATATTCACCGTCGAACAAACGGGCAATAAATACATATCCGTTGATATTAAAGGATGCAAGACGCTTTCCTATAACTATCTCAATTTCTTCATCGCCCTCGTCAATAAGTTTTACAATTTCGATTATTGCCTTTCCTGCAATAACTATTTCGGTATTTTCTGCAATATCAACCTTTTTATTTCTTATTGCAAGACGGTATCCGTCAACCGCTACCACCTGTACAAGACCGTCTTTTACCGAAATGTAAAGACCGGTAAGAATAGGTCTTGTACCTTCTACCTGAGCGATTGCAAAAATAGTCTGTTTTACCATCTGCGAAAGAACAATTCCGTCCATAACTATTTTATTTCCGTCAGATACGGAGGGCATTTCCGGAAAATCAGATGCTGCCATACCCATAATATCAAAAACAGCAGTTCCGCTTTTAATATGGCACATAAGACGGTCATCAGCTTCTATTTCTACCTGAATACCGTTCATCTTTCGAAGAATATCACTTAATATTCTTGCACTTATAACAATATCTCCCTCTTCTTCACACCTTGCATATATTTCCTTTTTAAGACCTGCTTCAAGGTTATATGCTGCAAGGGTTATCTTTCCCTGCTCGGCAGAAATAAGGATACCTTCCAAAACGGGAAGTGAAACCTTTGAAGATACAATACGCTGTAATTTTGAAACGGCATCTAAAAGTGCGGCTCTTTCGACAGTAAATTTCATTTTTCGTCATTCCTTTATAAAAAAGTAAAAATATAACAGTAATATTATAGGCGGTGGAAATTGTGAAAACCATAAATTTTCCACTGATTAAGCCATTTTCACCTGTTCACAGAAATCTTTATAAAAAGTGGATAAAAAGGACAACTTTATATAAGATGTTTACAGGGTGGATATATGTGTGTGGACAACGGTTAACTTTGTGGATAACTAGGTATTACTTTTAAGGTTCTTTATAATATCTTCAACCAAAGATTTTTCGTAGGGTTTGTCCTGCAAGAATTTTTCAATTTTATCTACATTATGAATAACGGTGGTGTGGTCTTTACCGAATGCTTCACCGATTGCCTTGAAGGAAAGATCGGTTGCCATTCTTGCTATATACATAGCAACCTGACGGGCAAGTACCAGCGGTGCCGTTTTTCTGTTTGAAAGAATATCCCGTTCCGAAACATTATATGTTTTAGCAACTTCTAAGTCGGATCGTAGCCATG
>JAZOBW010000145.1:0-1882 GCA_045596185.1 Acutalibacteraceae bacterium
CTTAAAACCTTGAAAGAAGCGGTAGACGCCGCATTCGAGGCATACAGCAAGGAATATAACGATGCTATTTACTGCATCGGGTCTGTTTTGGGCCCCCATCCGTTCCCGATGATGGTACGCGATTTTCAGAGCGTTGTGGGAATTGAAGCAAGAGAACAGTTTGTTGAAATGACAGGCCATCTTCCTAACGCTATCGTTGCTTGTGTAGGCGGCGGTTCCAATGCAGCAGGTCTTTTTGCAGGATTTCTTAATGACCCCGTTGATATATACGGTATCGAACCTTTGGGTCGCGGTGCAAAACTGGGCGATCACGCAGCCAGTCTTAAATACGGAACAGAAGGCATAATGCACGGCTTTAACAGTATTATGCTTAAGGATGAAAACGGTGAACCTGCTCCTGTATATTCAGTGGCAAGTGGTCTTGACTATCCCTCAAGCGGACCCGAACACGCATTTTTGCAGGAAATAGGCAGGGTTAAATATGATGTTATCAACGACGATGAAACAATAGAGGCATTTTTCAAACTTTCCCGTATGGAGGGCATAATTCCTGCTATTGAAAGTTCCCACGCCGTTGCATACGGAATGAAACTTGCAAAAACGATGGAACACGGTTCGGTGCTTATCAATCTTTCCGGCAGAGGTGATAAGGATATGGATTATATCATCGAAAACTACGGTCTCGGTGAAAACCTTAAATAATTAATAAAAACAAAACTACCGACTGGTTTTACGTCAGTCGGGAGTTTTCTATTTGATTTTATGTATATCATATTCTCCTAAATTTTTCAAATATAGGTTTTTATCAACAGCCTTTTTAACAAAAGTATAAGCGTTAGAAAAGGAATTATCCAGATAACAAATCATATATTGTGATTTTTCAATCATATACATATTTCTTTTATTTATCGCAAAGCGCATAGGTGTTTTTTCTAATACAGAAGGGAACACCGTTTTATTTAAGTCATAATACAAATCTTTTTCAGAAGTATTGAGGTATGCAAGCACTACGATAGTTTTAATATTATAAATTTTTTCTAACTTACAAAGAGCATCATACGCAAAGCGGTCGAAACGACCGTGCGTGCCAACGTAGAATATTGATACATTTTCGTTAATTATAAGATTTTCTATTAAATCATAAAGACGTTTCTCAGTATCATCAGGGCACCAACGATGGCCGATAAAGGTACAGGAATACATAAAATCACCCCTTTGGGATAATATTTTAAGGGAATATCCCTTAAAAGTCAATAAGGGATATTCCCTTGAGGCATAATTGCCGTAGAGGTGATTGACTTGTATAGAAGAATTAGAGACCTACGTGAGGATAGAGATATTACACAAAAACAAATGGCTGAATATTTACAAATACATCAAACAACGTATTCAGATTATGAACTAGGTAATTTGAACATTCCTATTGATGTTTTGATAAAGCTTGCGACATTTTACAAGACGAGTATTGATTACCTTGTAGAGTTTACAGATAATCCTAATCCATATAAATAAACAAAACTCCCGACTGATTTTACGTCAGTCGGGAGTTTTAAATTTTAGTTATTACTTTCTAAAACCCCTGCGGTCACGGCCGCCATTTCTGCGAGGGCGCTCGTCGGTATCGGCATCGTCTTCAACAACTGCGCCGTTAACCTCTACAAGAGCATCTCTGCGAGAAAGATTGATTCTGCCCTGATCGTCGATCTCGGTAACCTTAACGAGAACCTGATCGCCGACGGTTACAACATCTTCAACCTTTTCAACGCGCTTAACATCAAGTTTGGAAATGTGAACAAGACCTTCCTTGCCGGGGGCGATCTCTACGAAAGCACCGAATGTCATAAGTCTTGTTACTTTACCGCTGTAAATAGCGCCAACTTCA
>JAZOBW010000146.1:0-2519 GCA_045596185.1 Acutalibacteraceae bacterium
ACAGAACGACATGGCTACGATCCGACTTTACGGCGACACAAATTATTACACTATTTCGCCCGTTTATTCTTCTGATATAATGCTGGGCGTTAACAGTACTGCTAATGTATATGGATATAAACAACTGAAAATATACGATAACACCATAGCGGATAATAAACTGTTTACACTGCAGTATAATTCGGCAAAAACGGGATTCCAACTTATCCCCAAGGCGTATCCTGCAGAATGTGTAAAGGTGTCATTCGGTTCCACCGTAAACGATACAGATTTAGGCACATCGGCAATAGCAAATGCAGATAATGAATACTTTGTATTCGAACCCGTTTCCAAATCGATAACATCATCGTCGGCTTATCAGGACAACGGGAACTATCTGAAAACAACCACCGATACCTTCGGAAACACCACTACCTACGGTTACGATTTTGCCAAAGGGCTGCAAACATCAGTCACCGATGCAAATGGAACCGTTACAAATTATACCTACGATGAAAATACCGACCGCCTTAAAAGCGTTTCCGCCGCCGGCAGTACGGTCAGTTACGATTATGAAAACTTCGGTGGTGTAAAGAAGATAACCACACCGTCAAACACGGAATATAACTTCACCTATGATGATTTTCATAACACAAAATCAATATCTGTGGGTACACAAACCCTGATAGAACACACCTACGACCGGAATAACGGTAATCTGCTCTATTCAACCTACGGCAACGGCGCAAAGGTGGGCTATACTTATGATATACTTGACCGTGTGACCGAAAAGTTGTATAATGATGTTGTAAAGGCAAAGTTCAGATACGATAAATTCGGAAACCTTTACGAAAAACAGGATCTCTTCGCTAATGTTACCACACGGTATGAATACGATCTTATCGGCAGAACCACCGCCGCCCGTGCTACCAACGGAACCGCACTGTCGTATACTTATGATGATCTGAACCGTGTTTCCTCAATAACAGCCGAAACACCCTTCTCGTTCGGTACCACCGAATATGTGTACGGCGATAGTGCACTCGGTCAAAAGAGGGGCCTTATCTACGGTGTAAAGTATGGCGGCAGTCAGCATATAGGCTATGCTTACGATGGTATGAGCCGTCTTTCCACACGCACACTGAACACCACAACCCCCTTTGTAACCGAGTATAAATACCAAAACGGTGCCGCCGCTAACACAACATCCACACTTGTAAAGTCGGTCAAAAGCGGCAACGACCTGCTGGAATATACATACGATAGTGTGGGTAATATTACTTCGGTTACGAAGAATGGTACATTGTATGAAAGCTATACATACGATAATCTTAATCAGATAAAGACCGTAACCAACATTGATGGGGTATATGAATACTTCTATGATGCAGGCGGTAATATAACAAAGGTTACACTTAACGGTCAGAATTACACTACCTATAGTTACAGAACAAATTCCCAGTGGAAAGACCAATTGTCATTTATTAACGGCAATTTAATGTTCATCTATGACCAAATGGGCAATCCTACACAGTATTACGGATTTATGCATATGTCATGGAATGATAACAGGCAACTCACAGAAATTTATAACGGTTTTAACTGTGACAGCGCTGTATATACCTACGATGCAGACGGCTACAGAACCTCAAAAACAGTAGACGGCGTAAAGACCGATTTTTATTGGCTTGATGGTGTGCTGCTCGGTCAGAAAACCGGTAACGATTATATTGCATTTCTTTATGATGATACCGGTTCCATCTACGGTATGGACTACAACGGTACAAAGTACTACTATGTATTTAATGTACAGGGTGATGTTATCGGTATTGTTGATCACACCGGAACCAGTGTTGTGCAATATGAGTATACCGTTTGGGGCGAATATTATAATCTTACAGGTACCCTCGCATCAACAATAGGTGAAGCCAACCCGATAAGATACCGCGGCTACTATTATGATGCCGAATCCGAGTTCTATTACCTTAATTCGCGCTATTATGACCCGATTTTAGGCAGGTTTGTTAATGCGGATGCGGTTATTTCCGGTATAGGAGATACCATTTTGGGTTGCAATCAGTATGCTTATTGTATGAACAACCCTGTTAATATGAGTGATAGTGATGGGGATTTTCCAACTTGGAATGATATAAAGGCCGGATTTAAGAAGGCTGTCAAAGTTGTGGCAAAAAAAGTTGTTAAACCCATTGTGAATTTTGTTGAGGAAAAAGCCAGTAAGTTAAAAGTTGCCACTACTAAAAGGCAAAATTTGAATATCCAACTAGGGAACCTTTCCATAGGTGCTTCTTTCGGATATTCTGTGCATACAAACGGTGATGTTATGATTCACTGTTCGTATTCTGCAAGTCTTTCTAAATCTTCTAGTTTTAATGTGTCGTCGCAAACATGCAATGGTATAGATTTTGTAAATACTGTTGATGACCTTAAATCGTGGGCGTCACACAAATCATTAACGGCAACAGCACCTATTCCTAATACACCAATTTCTGGAGACGGTTCTCTTACCTGGAATAGATATT
>JAZOBW010000147.1:0-14047 GCA_045596185.1 Acutalibacteraceae bacterium
AAAAGTAACACTGCCCGAAATTGTGACCGACAAGATACTTGCCGGAGTTTTCGGCGGTATCCTTATGGGTATAGGCCTTAGTCTGGTTATGTTAATGGGTGCCACAACGGGCGGTGTTGATATAATTGCCAAATTGATAAATATGCGCCTTCGCCACCTTACCGTGGGCAGACTGTTGCTTATTATGGACGCCATCGTTATAGGCACCTGCGCACTGGTATACCGCGACATCGAAAGTGCACTTTACTCGGTAATTGCGCTGTATGCCTCCTCCACGGTTATGGACGCCGCCCTCTACGGCGCCGACAAGGGCAAACTTTTGCACATCATATCCTCCTTCCCCGACGAGATATGTGAACAGATAAACCGTGAGCTGGAAAGAGGGGTAACAAAAGTCCCCGTAACGGGCGGTTTTACCGGACGCACGAGGACTATGCTTCTGTGTACACTGCGCCGCCACGAGGTGGCCGGCGCATACAATATTATCGAGCGCATCGACCCCAACGCCTTTATAGTTGTGAGTGATGCAGGTGAAATTCTGGGTGAGGGGTTCAAGCGGCTGGGCCGCTGACACCCGCTTTATTTTGTGAGTTTTTCAAAAAGGTCAAGTATCTGTTCCTCTTCAGAAAAGCCGGAAAGCATTGCTTCTCCGCCGGTTATTTCAGCCTCTATTCGGGGTTTTGATACGCAAACATCATCGACATATATCGGAAGGGCTTTGCCGACATTGTCACGGGTGACCTGTGTAAATTTTTCGGTGCCATCTTCATTGAACTTTATTCCGATAAAATACCCCGATTCCTCATTAAAATCGGCATATACCGATGATACATCTTGGTTTGTTATAAGAATGTTACCATCCTCATCGCGTATAGTAAGTGCGGCGCCGCCTGACAATGCCGATTCTTCGGTTGGCAGGGTATCCTGCTGCACATCTTCCTGCTGCGGCACATCATCAAACTCTATCACCTGATTATAGGCGTGTTCAAGGTCGTATATCTCGTCGATAATCTCACTGAAATCATAACTGTAATTCTTTGAACCGTAGATTTCAAAAAGATTTTTTGGAATAACGGCACTGCTGCCGTCCTTGTAAAATGCCACCGTGTTGTACATATAAGAGTTCATATAATAGGGCGCCGAATCGTACATATCGGCGAATATGATAAATTCCACAATATATTCGATATCCTTAAACTCTTTTACATCGTTTTCAAGTATGGATATAATACGGGTATTTTTTATTTCAAGATAATAACTTTCTATATCGTCCTGACCGGAGTATTCCCCCTGCCAAAGGTCGGTCAACTTTTCAATGGCGGTATCTACGTATTCCTTCTGCCACTTTTCCGCCTTCGGTGCAGAATCGCAACCCGATAGACAGCACAGCATAATAAACAGCGCCACAATAACTGACAAAACTTTTTTCACGGCTATCATCTCCTGAATTTTTTATAATAATATCACATCTATATAATTTTTTCAACAAAAAACAGACACCCCTTTAATCGAGGTGTCTGTAAAATTTTATCACTCAAGAATATAAATCTCTACATTTCTTCTGCCGAATGCTACACAGGCACTTTTCGATGCCATAAACAGGTCAACATTGTTGGGTCGGGATTTGATAAATCCACCGGTATCGGCAGCAACGGCATAGCCGTAGATAACAGAACCGTCAGCAGTTCTGATATACATCTTTGTGCCGTAGGGAATAACTCTGGGGTTAACGGCGATGTATCCGGGCTGAGGAGCAACACCTGTTGAACAGTTGTTGCCGGTATAGGTATATGCAGTTGCCTGAACTGTAATGTGTTTTTTATAGTTTACGGGGATTCCGTTTGCATCAAGTTCGATGGGTGCGGCAGGTGTAAGGGTAGAAACACTCTTAACATTTGCGCTGGTTGTAACTGCAGGTTTCTTGGTGCCCACTATCTTCTGACCGTTTACGGCATCAGAAAGGGTGGTTACGCCCTGAACAACTGTTTCAACCGTTTCGCCGTTAACTATCTTTGCGGTATAGGTAACCTCTTTAAGGCCGTCTGTACCGTTCTTAACGGTGGTGGTAGTGCCCGACTCATAACTGTCGGAATAAATGGTCTCCATCTTGCAGGGGATAGTTTCGGTATAACTACCGCTTACATAATCGATATCGGAATAATCGATATATGCGGTTTCGGTGACGAGTGTATCAACGGCAGGTTCTACCATATCGTGCTCGTCAACAGTGTAACCTGCCTCGTTGAGAATGTCACCTACTGTAGAAGCGACAACCTCGACCTCGTCGGTCTTATCACCAACGGTGATGAAAACGGGGAAGGTGTATGCAAGGGAAATACGTGTTGCATTGTTTGTGGTTTTCTTTTCTGTTATCTTGTAACTCTGAGACTTAAGTTTAAGTGAACCGAGAACATTTTCAACATTCTCTGCCAAGGTGCGTACGGTAAATTTGTTCTCGCCGTCGTCAACGGTAACGGTATGTACCGAGGTGAGCAGCATAGAAGCAGCAAATATCGCAGCGACACAGAGCAACGCTATCGGTGCAAGTCGCGATTTAGTTGTTTTCCAAATACGCGAAATAAAACTCGTATCCATCAAATAACTCCTTTTTTGCCTTTAGTTGCAGGGCGTCGGGGTGTGCGTTTGCCCTGTTTCCTCAAACCGTAGGCCATTATAGCCGTGTAAACCGACGATGTCAAACGAAAAATCGGGTGTCGTTTTGTGCACTTTGACGAAAAAATCATCAAAAAACAAAAAGTTACAAGTTTGTAACCTAATTTTAATCGCATTTGATGTCAAAAAATGTAAAAGGTCTTGTGCAATCATACAATTTTGACCATCTGCATCGCGGCAGGCCGCATTCGGGCGGTTAAAACAGCCCTGTTTTTACCTCCTTTACATATATATAGTATATGCACCGCACGGACAAATATAATATATTGAATTTTTGCCGTATTAAAAACCGACCTGCAGTTTGCGGCACGGATTTACATTTTTCACCCTTCGTTTGCGACATTTTTCCGTTATTATATATGTTAATATATGTATGGGTGATGGAAATGCAGGTGTATGCCGATGTGCTGGTGGTGCTGAACATTCTGGTGGATTACTTTCTTATCGGCGCCACAGGTTGTATTATACATATAAATATACCTTTTATACGGCAACTGCTCTCGGCGGTATTGGGGGGTGTCTCCTCGTTGGTTATTTTTCTGCCCCCAATGTCCGCCGTGGGGGAGTTTGCACTTCAGGGTATTATCTGCATATCAATGTCGCTGATTACCTTCGGCATAAGACCCTTCCGGCGAACCCTTCGTGCAGCGGCGGTACTGCTGGGGATTACATTCGGCTACGGCGGCGCTATGATGGCGCTGTGGTACATCACCCGACCGCACGGTATGGTCATAAACAATTCGGTGGTCTACTTCGATATATCGCCGGTATATCTGATAGTATTTTCGGCAATCGGCTATATCGCCGTAAACCTTGCGCGGCGGTTGCTTTCCAAAAATGCCCCCACAGCCGAGTGTTGCACAGTAGAGGTTTTTATTTCGGACAAAAGCCGTGTTCTTACTGCGCTTATAGATACCGGAAACAGCCTTGAGGACACCTTCACGGGCGGCGAGGTAATAATAACCGATGAAAATGCCTTTATGGAACTTCTTGGCTTTGTGCCAAAGGCGCAGGATATGCCCGAACGCTACCGTGCCATAGTATGCAACGGTGTTTCAGGTCAGGCACTGCTCGATGCCTTTCGTTGCGACCGCGCAGTTATTACATATTCAGGCACCACGGTGAACCTTCATCGACCGATACTGGCAATATCTCGCAGGCCGCTGGGCGGCGACTACGATGCAATAATAAATCCAAGGGCGGTTTTGTAATGTTTAGAATAAATATCCAACTGTTTTTCACAAGAATTTTAAGACGTATAGGTCTGATACGACCAATACATTATATAAACGGACCCGAAACACTTCCTGCGCCGCTGTCTGCCGAAGAGGAGCAGGAACTGCTGTCCTCCCACGGACAGCAGGCTCGTGAAACGCTTATCGTGCACAATCTTCGCCTTGTGGTATATATAGCAAGAAAATTTGAATGTGCCTCGGCAGGTATAGAAGACCTTATTTCGATAGGTACTATAGGACTGATAAAGGCGGTCAATACCTTCTGTCCCGAACGCAACATCAAACTTGCCACCTATGCCTCCCGATGCATCGAAAACGAAATTCTGATGTATCTTCGCAAAAACTCCTCCAAAAGGTGCGAAATATCCATCGACGAGCCGCTGAACACCGATTGGGACGGCAACGAACTGCTGCTTTCGGATATACTGGGCAGCGACGGCGAAGAGGTTTGCAGAAACATTGAACTTGCCGATGAGCGCAATATGCTCTGCGCTTTTGTGAGCGAACTTCCGCCACGGGAGCGGCAGATAATGCAGATGCGATTCGGAATGTCTGGATACAACGAATATACCCAGAAACAGGTCGCTGATGCACTTGGGATATCGCAGTCCTACATATCACGGCTGGAGAAAAGAATTATAAATAAACTGAAAAAAAGGATTGAAAAAGCAGTGTAAAGCGGTTACAATATTCTCGGTGATACAATGGATATTCTGGTTATATATTTAGGTATAATAAATCTTATTTCGGTTATGGTTACCGCCTACGATAAAAAAGCCGCCATCGAAGGTGAGTGGCGCATAAGCGAAGCTGCACTGTTTACACTGGCAATACTGGGCGGTGCCGTATCGATGTGGCTTACAATGCTTTTTATTCGTCACAAAACACAAAAACTGCGTTTTATGCTCACTATGCCGCTTATTTCGGTGGCGCAGATAACCGCATTTTTATTCATTCTTGATTTGCTTGACAAACTGCCCGTAGCGTAATACAATATACATATAATATATATCTTCGGGGCGGGGCGAAATTCCCCACCGGCGGTGAACGGCGCAAGAGGGCTGGCCCTCATAAGCCACAGCCCGCGAACCTTTATATTAAAGGTTGATTTGGTGAAATTCCAGAGCCGACGGTTAAAGTCCGGATGAAAGAAGAAAAATACCGCTTGTATTTTTATGCCCCCTGTATATTCAGGGGGTATTTTTAATACCTGCAACGGAGGATTTTTATGGGCAAAACACAAAATCTTAAAAAAATATCGGTAACAGCAGTGCTGTGCGCACTGGCATATATATGTATGTTCGTGTTCAAATTCAAGGTGGGCTTTCTTACCTTTGATATAAAGGACGCTCTGCTTGCCGTAGTGGCTTTTTTGTACGGCCCGTTTTACGGCATCGTTTCGTCGGCACTGGTTGCAACGCTTGAGTTTGTAACGGTCAGCGACACCGGAATATACGGCCTTATTATGAATGCCCTTTCCAGTTGCACCTTTGCCTTTGTTTGCGGTATGTTCTATAAATACCGCCGCACCCTTACCGGTGCAGTATTCGGCAGCGTTTCGGCGGTCCTTGCTATGACGGCGGTAATGCTGGTGGCAAACATTCTTATTACACCCTATTATATGGGCGTGGGCAGAAGTGAGGTTGCGGCGATGATACCCACACTTTTACTGCCCTTTAATCTTACCAAGGGCATTGTGAATGCCGCTATAACGATGATAATATATAAACCCGTAACCACTGCGCTGAAAAAAATGGGTCTGTCGAGCGGCACCGCTGTAAAGACAGATATGAAACGATTTATAATACTTGCTTCAATAGCAACCGTTATTCTTGCGGCGGCAGTATGCATTGTTTTGTTCGTTCTGGGCGGAACCTTCCATATTATGCAGGTAAAAAATAACGGTTGACAAATAAAGAGTATAGTAGTAAAATACTACTCGACAAATAAATATATCCTTATCAAGAGTGACTGAGGGATCAGGCCCTGTGAAGTCCGGCAACCTGTTAGTTCAAGGTGCTAAATCCTGCGTTTATCGAAAGATGAGGTTTGAAATAAAACCGCTCTTTCAGGGCGGTTTTTTTATGGTATGAATATGGAGGATGAAAAAATGTCAAGAATGTTATTTACATCGGAATCGGTCACCGAAGGCCATCCCGATAAGGTAAGCGACCGCATATCCGATGCGGTGCTGGATGCTATAATCGGGCAGGATCCCACTGCACGTGTCGCTTGTGAGACCTTCTGCACCACCGGTGTTGTTACCGTTATGGGCGAGATAACTACCACGGCGCAGGTTGATATTCCCCAGATAGTGCGCGATACCCTTTGCGATATAGGCTACAACAGCCCCGACGCCGGTTTTGACGGCAACACCTGTGCCGTTATGACATCTATTGATAAGCAGTCACCGGATATTGCGATGGGTGTTAATAAGGGACTGGAATATAAGGACGGCAAGGAGGACGCCTATAACCTGCACGGTGCAGGTGATCAGGGTATGATGTTCGGCTTTGCCTGTGACGAAACAAAAGAACTTATGCCGCTTCCCATCTCCCTTGCACACGCTATGTCGAAGCGCCTTACCGATGTAAGAAAGCAGGGCGTTCTGCCATATCTGCGTCCCGACGGAAAGACTCAGGTAACGGTAGAGTATGTTGACGGTATCCCCGCAAGGGTAGACGCTGTTGTTGTATCCAGTCAGCACAGCGACTCCGTAACGCTGGAAACACTTCGTGCCGATATACTCAAAGAGGTTATAAAGCCCATTATCCCCGAAGAACTGCTTGACGATAATACCAAAATATACATAAACCCCACCGGAAGATTCGTTATCGGGGGTCCTCAGGGTGACACGGGACTTACCGGAAGAAAGATAATTGTTGATACATACGGCGGTATGGCACGTCACGGCGGCGGTGCATTTTCGGGCAAAGACCCCACAAAGGTTGACCGTAGCGCCGCATACGCCGCCCGTTATGTTGCAAAGAATATAGTTGCGGCATCACTTGCCAGACGCTGCGAGGTTCAACTTGCCTACGCCATCGGCGTTGCAAGTCCCGTATCGGTTATGGTGGATACCTTCGGCACCGGTATTGTTGCCGATGACGTTATCGCCGAAGGTGTTAAAAAGGTGTTCGACCTTCGTCCTGCCGCAATTATCGACAATCTTGACCTGCGCCGTCCGATATACGGCAAAACCTGCAACTACGGTCACTTCGGCAGAGAACTGGACGAATTTGTCTGGGAAAAGACCGACAAGGCAGAGCAATTAAAACAAGCAATCTTGTGAGATAAGGCGATATAAATGTTTGAAATTCTATCTAAAAAGAATCTAAACGAAACGGTTACTGCGCTAACCGTTTCGGCGCCGTTCGTTGCCAAAAAGGTAAAGGCAGGGCAGTTTGTCATTGTCCGTGCCGATGAAAAGGGGGAACGTATCCCACTTACCGTTGCCGATTTTGACCCCGAACGCGGCACCGTAACCATTATTTTTCAGGCTATCGGTTACACCACCCAAAAACTGCGCAAAAAGAATGTGGGTGAATATATAAGCGATGTTGTGGGCCCTCTGGGCAGACCCACCGAGTTCGGCAACCCAAAAAACGCCGTGGTTATCGGCGGCGGTGTCGGTTGCGCCATCGCCTATCCTCAGGCAAAAACACTTTCGGCTATGGGCGTAAATACTACCGTTATAGCAGGTTTCAGAAACAAAGATATCGTTATCCTTGAAGACGAAATGCGAAACGTATGCAACGATCTGTTTGTTATGACCGATGACGGCTCCTACGGCGAAAAGGGCTTCGTAACCGAAAAACTGTCACAGATAATACAAAACAGTAATACCGACCTTGTTATCGCCATCGGCCCCGTGCCGATGATGAAGGCGGTTTGTGCCGTTACAAAACCGCTCGGTATCCGCACCGTGGTAAGCCTTAACCCCATTATGATAGATGGAACGGGTATGTGCGGCGGATGCAGGGTAAGCGTGGGCGGCGAATTAAAATTCGCTTGTGTTGACGGCCCCGATTTTGACGGCCACCTCGTCGATTTTGACGAATTGTCACGCCGCAACGCCTTCTATCGCGAGGAAGAGGGGCATATATGCAAAATAAGGGGTGTTGAAGTATGACCGATATGAACAAAAAGACCCCTATGCCCGAACAGGAGCCTACCGTAAGAAATAAAAATTTTGCGGAGGTTTCGCTCGGTTACACACCCGAATTGGCGGTAGCAGAGGCCAAACGCTGCCTTAACTGCAAAAACCGCCCTTGTGTAAGCGGCTGTCCCGTAAATGTTCAGATACCCGATTTCATTGCCAAAATAGCCGAGGGTGATTTTAAGACGGCATACGAAATAATTTCACAGACCAACTCCCTTCCTGCCGTTTGCGGCAGGGTGTGTCCGCAGGAAAATCAATGCGAGGGCAGGTGTGTACGCGGTATAAAGGGCGAAAGCGTATCGATAGGCGCCCTTGAGCGTTTCGCGGCAGACTATTACAGAGAAAATTATCAGCGCCAAACTCCCGATATAAAGAAAAACGGCAAAAAGGTTGCCGTTGTCGGCGGCGGTCCTTCGGGACTCAGTTGTGCGGGAGACCTTGCCAAAATGGGCTACGATGTCACCCTGTTTGAAGCCTTTCACACCGCAGGCGGTGTACTGGTTTACGGCATACCCGAATTCCGTCTGCCAAAGAGCATAGTTAAACACGAAATCGAAGGACTTGAGGCTCTGGGTGTTAAAATAATGACCGATATGGTAATCGGCAAGGTGCTTTCGGTAGACGAAATAATAGAGATGGGATTCGACGCCGTGTTCATCGGCTCGGGTGCGGGCTTACCTATGTTTATGGGTATCGAGGGTGAATCATCGGTTGGTGTTTATTCAGCGAACGAGTTCCTGACCCGTATCAATCTTATGAAGGCCTATCTTGAGGAGTACGATACTCCCATAAAACGCTCACGCGCGGTCGCCGTTGTCGGCGGCGGAAATGTCGCTATGGACGCGGCACGAAGTGCAAAGCGGCTTGGAGCAGAGCACGTATATATTATCTACCGCCGCGGCGAGGAGGAAATGCCCGCCCGCCGTGAGGAGGTTAAACACGCCAAGGAGGAGGAGATAGAATTTCGCCTTCTCTGCAACCCGACCGAAATACTATCGGATGAGAACAGCCGTGTTACGGGTATTAAATGTGTAAAAATGGAACTCGGTGAGCCCGACGCTTCGGGCAGACGCCGCCCTGAAGTTGTAGAAGGCTCTGATTTTACCATCGATGTGGATACCGTAATTATGGCGCTGGGCACATCGCCCAATCCACTGATACGCTCTACCACCCAAGGTCTTGAAACCAATAAAAGAGGTTGCATCGTTGTCGATGAAAATATGATGACCACAAAGCAGGGCGTTTACGCAGGTGGCGATGCCGTAACCGGCGCCGCAACGGTAATCCTTGCAATGGGTGCGGGTAAAACCGCCGCCCACAGTATAGACCGGATGCTGAATTCTGAATTTTAGATGCCGGACGGTAGATATTTGATTTCAGATATTTATATTGATACTACTAAAGCCCCCTTGTTTGTATTCAAGGGGGCTTTTTATGGAAAATAGATAATAACTAAATGTGATTTGCTTTGCAAAACTGATGTTAAATTAAACGGGCGACCATTGGTCGCCCGTTTGGGTTTATTAAATCTGAAATTTTTTACGGTTCCAACCCCTTGAAAAATTCGTCATACGAGCAACTGTAAATTTGTTTTAATGCCACAATAACACTCGCTTTTATATTTAATTCGCCCGATTCATATTTGGCATAGGTCGTTCTGCCTATATCACAACCGTACAGTTGTAATTTAGTGCATAATTTTTCTTGTGATAGTCCTGAAATATCCCTAAGACGACGAAGATTATTTCCCATATTCAAATCACGCCTTATTTTCTGTTCCATAATAGCACCCCGCAAACAGTATTGACCAGTATTGGTTGCAACTATTTACATTGTATGGTATACTACAGAAAAATATTGACCGCTATATTGGTCAATTTCTTAGGTGTGATAGTATGTCAGTAACATTTTTTGGCCACAGGGACACGCCGCCGGAAGTTGTCTTCCCGTTGCGAAAGACAATTATATCCTTGATTGAGCATGTAACCCATACCTTTGGCGGTGCCGGAGAAGTCCTACCTTCCCTACACTGTATCGGTATTGTTATGTGTCTGACCGCCCGATACCTGAAATCTGCCGGTACACAAAATTCGTGCCCGGAAATTTTACTTTACAGATAAGTTGACAGATGTAAAGCCTTGTGATATAATGACCACTAATCGATGGCGGTGTTCCGCCGCCACGCCAAGGACTGATACCCTTGGCATTATAACATATTTTGTTTATACCAGTTTTGGTCACAGGGGAAAGTTCATATGAAAAATCAAATTGAACAATTAAAGAAAGCAAAAAATGCGGTTATTCTTGCTCATTATTATGCACCTGCACAGGTACAGGAAATTGCCGATTATGTAGGCGATTCGTTTTATCTTGCAAAAGTGGCAAAGCAAAGTGATGCGGATATAATTGTATTTTGTGGTGTATCCTTTATGGGCGAGAGTGCCAAAATCCTAAATCCCGATAAAAAGGTGCTTATGCCGGATTTAACCGCCGACTGCCCGATGGCACATATGGTGGCGCCCGGTATCATTGATGAGATGCGGACAAGGTATGACGACCTTGCCGTTGTATGTTATATAAACTCAACGGCAGAACTGAAATGCCAAAGTGATGTGTGCGTTACATCCTCAAATGCGATAAGGATTGTAAAGGCACTACCGAACAAAAATATATTCTTTATCCCCGACCGCAATCTTGGCAGATTTGTTGCCGAACAGGTGCCCGAAAAGAATATCATACTCAATGATGGCTGTTGCCCGATTCACGCAAAGATTACTGCCGCCCAGATTATGGCCGAAAAGGTAAAATATCCGAAAGCAAAGGTGCTGTCTCATCCAGAATGTGATGAATCCGTACTTGCCTTGTCGGACTATGCAGGAAGCACGGCAGACATTATCAAATTCGCCAAAACAGACCCCTGCGATGAATATATAATATGCACCGAAGACGGTGTTGACTATAAGTTAATTACCGATAATCCCAACAAGCGTTTCTATTACCCCAATCCGCACCCCTGCTGTGCCGATATGAAACTGAACACGCTTGAAGGCGTTTTGTCCGTTTTAGAAAATGAAGACCGTACTGTAGAGGTCAGCGAAGATATACGCCGAAAGGCGCTGATTCCCCTTAACAGAATGTTGGAGTTTGCAAAATAAACAATGAATACAGACATTTTAATTGTTGGCTGCGGTGTTGCCGGTCTTTACTGCGCACTGAATTTGCCTGAAGATAAAAACATAATAGTTGTAACAAAAAACGAAGCCCCGAAAAGCGATTCCTTTTTAGCGCAGGGCGGAATCTGTGTCCTTCGTGACGAAAAAGATTACGAATCGTTTTATGACGATACAATGAAGGCAGGACACTATGAAAATAATCCCGATTCGGTAGATATTATGATTCGCTCTTCTCAGGAGGTCATTGGGGATCTGATTTCCTTTGGTGTTCGGTTTGAAAAGAACGGCGAAGCCTTTACATATACACGCGAAGGTGCACATTCCAGACCGAGAATCCTGTTCCACGAAGATGAAACAGGCAAGGAAATTACCTCCCACCTGCTTGATACCGCCAAAAAAAGACCCAATATCACATTGATTGAAAATTTCACGATGGTGGATCTGATTTGTAACAACAATATCTGCACGGGAATTATCGGTCACGATGCCGAAGGAAATTATATCGGTATAAGCGCCGATTATACCGTACTTGCAACTGGCGGTATCGGCGGACTGTTCAAACATTCCACCAACTACCGTCACTTAACAGGAGATGCCTTGGCACTTGCCTTAAAATACGGCATAAAACTGCAGCACATAGATTATATACAAATTCACCCCACAACGCTGTTCACCAAGAAACACGGTCGCGAATTTCTTATTTCCGAATCGGTGCGCGGCGAAGGTGCTATCCTGCTTAACTCCAAAGGGGAACGGTTTGTAAATGAACTACTGCCCCGTGATGTCGTGGCAAATGCCATCTTTGAGGAAATGAAAAAGGAAGGCAGCGAGTATGTGTGGCTGTCTTTGGCACCCATACCGGAAGATGAGATAAAAACACATTTCCCGAACATTTACAGACACTGCTTGAACGAGGGTTATGATGTAACAAAAGAACCTATCCCTGTCGTTCCGTCACAGCATTATTTTATGGGCGGAATTGATGTGGACAGTTACAGCAAAACCTCGATGGAGCGACTGTATGCCGTTGGAGAAACCGCCTGCAACGGTGTTCACGGAAGAAACCGTTTAGCCAGTAATTCACTGCTGGAAAGCCTTGTGTTTGCAAAACGTGCGGCAAAACATATCACAACAACCTACAATTCAGTAAATAGGCATAACGAAATCACCGTAGATGCATCGCAGTATAACGGATATCAGGAAAAATATAAAAAGTCAGTTTTAGAAGCAATTGAAAAGGAGAAAAACAGCCATGAATAATATTACAATGAAATTAAACGCAGATGATTTGATTTTAGGCGCTTTGAAAGAGGATATCACCAGTGAAGATATCTCTACCAACTCGGTAATGCGGCATTATCAACTCGGCGAAGTAGAACTGATTTGTAAAGAGGACGGCGTTATTGCCGGTCTTGATGTTTTCAAGCGGGTTTTTGAACTTTTGGACGAAAAGACCGAAATCACCTTTAACTGTGCCGATGGCGACACCGTTAAAAGCGGGGAAAAACTCGGTATTATACGCGGCGACATCCGTGTTCTGCTTTCGGGAGAAAGAACCGCTCTTAACCTCTTACAGCGTATGAGCGGTATTGCAACCTATACCCGTACAATCGCAGATTTGCTTAAAGGCAGTAAGACAAAACTTCTCGATACCCGCAAAACCACACCCGGTATGCGTATTTTTGAAAAATATGCCGTTAAGGTCGGTGGCGGATATAATCACCGCTATAACCTCAGTGACGGTATTCTTCTTAAAGATAACCATATCGGTGCGGCAGGCGGTGTAAAAGAGGCCGTAATGATGGCCAGGGAATACGCTCCGTTTGTCCGTAAAATTGAAATCGAGGTTGAAAATCTGCAAATGCTGAAAGAGGCGCTTGAGGCCGGTGCAGATATTATAATGCTCGATAATATGAGTGTTGAAGATATGAAAGAGGCTGTAAAACTCTGTGCAGGCAGGGCAGAAACCGAGTGTAGCGGCAATGTTACAAAAGAAAATGTTGCAAAACTGGTTAATATCGGTGTTGACTATATCTCAAGCGGTGCGCTGACACACTCTTCTCCTATTTTAGACCTCTCCCTTAAAAATCTCCACGCGATTTAATTCGTATAAAGGTGTGAACACATGAAGGCAAACGATAGAAGAAAAGAAATCGCGAATTACCTTATGTCGAAACAAAAACCGGTGTCCGGCGGCACACTTTCTGAAAAATTCGGTGTATCCCGACAGATTATCGTACAGGATATTTCTGTGCTTAAGGCACAAGGTTATGATATTCTCTCCACCCACAGCGGATATATCATTCAGAATACACCCCTTGCGGAGCGCGTTTTCAAACTTCACCATACCACCGAACAGACCGAAGACGAACTGAATACTATTGTTGACCTTGGCGGCACCGTTGCCGATGTATTTGTATGGCACAAAGTGTACGGGAAAGTGGTTGCTCCGTTGAATATCTTCTCCCGCCTTCACGTGAAACAGTTTATAGAGGGCGTAAGAAGCGGTAAATCCTCGGAACTTATGAATATTACGGGCGGATATCACTACCATACAGTACGCGCAGACAACGATGAAATTCTTGATAACATAAGTAAAGCGCTCGAAGAGCGTGGGTATATTGCACCGGAAATTTAATTTTTCGTGCCGCCTTGCGTAGCACTTCGTTCGCTTATTATAGAGAGTCGTTTTTCTCGCCTCTTGCGAGGCAACCGAAAAACATGACTAGCGCAGGTTCGAATCCTTGACCGTTTTAATTAAAAAGACAGAACCGTCCGAAAGGACAGTTCTGTCGTTTTGGTCG